>CAYSIU010000328.1:0-3935 GCA_964431095.1 uncultured Chitinophaga sp.
ATATCTCCAAATTACAAAAAAAAAAGCCTTACAAACGGAAGGCTTTATGCCTTTGAATGCCCGGCAAGATCATTTGTTTCTTATCTGTTTGGCCTTGATGCTTAGCGTAGCCTGCGGCACAGCTCTCAATCTTGCTTTATCAATTCGTTTGCCGGGGAAACGGCAAATGCCATAGGTTTTGTTTTCGATCCTCATCAGGGCTTTTTCCAGGTGATCAATGAAAGTAATCTGGCGACTGGCCATCTGGCTCAATTGCTCCCGTTCCATGCTTACGCTGCCGTCTTCCATGGTCATGTAACGCGCCTCATCCATATCACCTCCTTCATCCTTGCGGGTGATCAATCCCTGCAGGTAGGTCAGTTCTTTTTTGGCAGCATCCAGTTTTTTCTGGATGATCTCTTTGAACTCAGCAAGATCGTTATCCGAATACCGCATCGTTGGACCAGATGACTGGGCGCCGGCCGCCGCATCTAAAATTGATTTGGTGAATTCAGGCTCATACTTCACCGAGCTCTTGGTGGTGGTTCTCGGGATCACTATTTTGGCCGGTTTGGGGGGCTCTTTTTTAATGACCGGTTGTACTTTGGGTTTTATAGAGACCAATGACATGGGATCGGGTGAGCCGCTTTTTTTCACCACTGCTTTTGGCACGGGAGTTTCCGGTTTGGCAGTCATCTTCGGTGCAGGTTTAGAGGCCTTTGCCGGGGCTTTCTGGACGGGTTTTTTAGCTGCTGACTTTGTTGTTTTCTTTGGCGCTGTTTTTTTAGGAGTAGGTTTTTTCACTGTTTTCTTTGCCGCCTTTTTTTTAGGGGCGGCTTTGTGGGCGGGTTTGGCGGCCTTTTTATGGGCCTTTTTTTTCTTAATTGCCATAAATTACCCTTTTTTTGAAACAATCACATTTAGCGAGACATCATTTATATCTATTGCCATGCCATCCTTGATCTCGGGCACAAATTCCAGATTATCTGCCAGAATTTCGGCGCAAATATAGTCTTTAAACTGAGCCAGCGAATCTTTCAACCCATTGATGGCCGACACCTTGACCTCAATCCTGTCGGTCAGCTCAAAACCACTGTCCTTGCGGATTTTCTGGATCCGGTTCACAAATTCGCGGGCATTTCCCTCTGCTTCCAGCGCGGGGGTAACGGTTATATCCAACGCTACGGTGAGGCTGCCTTTATTGGCGACCGTCCAACCGGGGATATCCCCGCTGCTGATCTCGACTTCCGCAATCTGTAATATTACTGGTTCGCTATCAATTAACAAATTATATTCCCCCTTGTTTTCGAACCGGGCAATATCGTCCTGGGTAAACTGCTGCAGGGCGGCTGTCACTGCTTTCATCTTCGGGCCCAGCTTCTTGCCTAACGCCACAAAGTTGGGTTTGATCTTTTTACTGATGAAGGTGTTGCCGGGGTCCGGGTATTCTAATTCTTTCACATTTACTTCGGCTTTGATCAATCCTTCCACTTTTTGCAGGTGTTCTTTCATGGAAACATTCAAGACCGGTACCAGGAGTTTTTGTAAGGGTTGGCGGACCTTTATATTCACTTTCTTGCGAAGGGATAATACGAGGGATGAAACATCCTGGGCCAATTGCATGCACGCTTCGAGTGATTCATCAATGACCTCTTTTTGTGGCACCGGGAATTCAAGGTGATGAACAGAGGCCGCCCCGTAACGGTGGGTTACTGCATCCAGGTTCTGAAAAACAGCATCGCTGAAAAATGGCGAAATGGGCGCCACCAGCCTGCAGAGTGTTTCCAGGCATTCATAAAGGGTCTGGTAAGCGCAGATTTTATCCTGCTCATACTCCCCTTTCCAGAAACGCCGCCGGCTCAACCGCACATACCAATTGCTCAGATGTTCGTCGAGAAAATCTTCTATCACGCGACCCGCCTGCGTGGGTTCATAATCATCCATGTATTCATTGACCTTCTTCACAACACTGTTAAGTGAAGAAAGGATCCAGCGGTCAATTTCAGGGCGTTGCTCCAATGGAATATATTCTTCCTTAAAGGCAAAACTGTCCACATTGGCATAAAGCGCAAAGAACTGGTAGGTATTATATAATGTACCAAAGAATTTTCGCTGCACTTCATGAATCCCGTCCAGGTCGAATTTCATATTATCCCAGGGTGATGCGTTGGTAATAAGATACCAGCGGGTGGCGTCGGCGCCATAGGTTTCAATGGTTTTGAAAGGGTCCACGACATTACCCACCCGCTTGCTCATTTTATTCCCGTTCTTGTCGAGCACCAGGCCATTGGAGACGCAGGTTTTAAAAGCCACCGAATCAAAAACCAGGGCGGCAATTGCATGCAGGGTATAAAACCATCCGCGGGTTTGATCAACACCTTCAGCGATAAAATCTGCGGGAAAGTTGTGCTTGAAAATTTCTTTGTTCTCAAACGGAAAGTGCCACTGCGCATAGGGCATGGCGCCGCTGTCGAACCAAACATCAATCAGGTCGGGTACCCGTTTCATGGGT
Organism: uncultured Chitinophaga sp.; assembly: GCA_964431095.1. GTDB lineage: Bacteria > Bacteroidota > Bacteroidia > Chitinophagales > Chitinophagaceae > JJ008. Next base: position 2,492 of record CAYSIU010000328.1, read on the forward strand.
TTGCCGGAAGGGCTTACCAGTATGATTTCATCCACATAGGGTTTGTGTAAATCCAGGATCCCTTCGTGCAGGTAGTGCCTGTTCACTTCTCCCCCCAGCAATGCACTGGCCTTGCGAATCCCTTCATTTAATTCTTCGATCGAACCGATACAGCATTCTTCTTCGCCGTCTTCCGTTCTCCAGACAGGTAAGGGGGTACCCCAGAAGCGGCTGCGGCTCAGGTTCCAGTCCACCATATTTTCCAGCCAATTGCCGAATCTTCCTTCCCCGGTTGACTTTGGTTTCCAGTTGATGGTCTTGTTCAGTTCCACCATCCTGTCCTTAATAGCGGTCGTCTTAATGAACCATGCATCAAGCGGGTAATAAAGAATGGGTTTGTCCGTTCTCCAGCAGTGAGGATAGCTGTGTTCGTATTTCTCAACTTTGAATGCCCGGTTTTCTTTTTTTAATTTAACGGCTATGTCAATATTCACATCCACATAGCTCGGATCGTCTTTATAGTTTTTTACAAACCGGTTGCTGAATTCACCTAATCCATCTACAAATTTTCCCTCCCTGTCCACCATGACAAGAATACCGACATCATATTTTTTTCCAATCTTAAAATCATCGGCCCCGAATGCAGGCGCGGTATGAACGATTCCGGTTCCTTCTTCCGTGGTCACAAAATCTCCCACTAATACTTTAAATGCATTAGGGTTATCTGTTTTGTTGGCTTCAAAGGGGAGTAATTGATCATAAGAAATACCTTCCAGCTCTTTTCCGGCAAATTCATTTACAACTTTCCAAGGAAGTAGTTTCGTTTTCTCATTATAATTTTCAAAATCCTCATTTTCTCCTTCCGACCTGAAATATTGATCCAATAAGGCTTTTGCCAAAATAACATGTACAGGAAGATGAGTATATGGATTAAACGTCTTGACTAGTACATACCTGATCTCCGGGCCAACAGCTAAGCCAAGATTCGAAAGAAGTGTCCATGGTGTAGTTGTCCACGCGAGAAAAAAAATTTCTTCCTTGTTTTTCTGTAATTCTGCAAGTCCCGCCTGGGCTACAGATAATTTCCCCCCTTGGGGAGGATGAAGGGGGGCCGCCCTGAACATCGCCGCGCAACTGGTATCCTTTACGTCTTTATAGGCACCGGGCATGTTCAGTTCATGAGAACTCAATCCTGTTCCTGCTGCCGGTGAATAAGGTTGAATGCTGATACTCTCATACAACAATCCTTTTTTGTACAATTCGCCCAGCAACCACCATAATGTTTCGATATATTCATTCCTGAACGTGATATAAGGATCATTCAGGTCGACCCAATACCCCATTTTTCGGGTGAGATCATCCCATTTGTCTTTATACCGCAATACCGCTTCCCGGCATTTCGGAATTTATTCTTAAACAGAGATCTTTTTGCCGCTATCCTCTGTGTTATTCCACAGTTATTTTT
>CAYSIU010000329.1:0-3934 GCA_964431095.1 uncultured Chitinophaga sp.
ATGTACGGTTGCCCGCTACCACGCAGGGTGAAATTGTTGCTGAAGAAGGCGAAGAGGGCACGGTGGCTGGATAGAGAACATGTCGCCCCTACGGGGCTCAGGCGTTCATCGATCCGGTTTCTTGCTATTGATATAACGCCCCGCCGGGGCTATATCAGGTTAAACGTAAAAGCAAAGGAGAAAAAACGATGCGAATTCAATAAGCTCCACAAGGGCGTCATGTTAATTGGAAATTGAAAGATCAAAAGCCCCATATGGGCGTCATGTCAATAGAAAAGGAAATAAAAGAACCAAAAAGCCCCGTAAGGGCGTCATGTCAATGTCAATAGGAAATGGAAATAAAAGAACAAAGAACCCCGTAGAGGCGTCATGTCAATAGGAAATGGAAATAAAAGAACCAAAAAGCCCCGTAAGGGCGTCATGTCAATAGAAAAGGAAATAAAAGAACCAAAAGCCCCGTAGGGGCGACATGTCAATAGAAAAAGAAAATCAAAGATCAAAAGCCCCATAGGGGCGTCATGTCAATAGAAAAGGAAATAAAAGAACCAAAAAGCCCCGTAGGGGCGTCATGTCAATAGGAAATGGAAATCAAAGATTAATAAGACCCATAGGGGCGACATGTCAATAGGAAAAGGAAATAAAAGAACAATAAGCCCCATAGGGGCGTCATGTCAATAGAAAAAGAAAATCAAAGATCAAAAGCCCCATAGGGGCGTCATGTAAATTATTAAAGACCATGCCGAATACCTATTCGCAATTATATGTGCAGGTTGTTTTTGCTGTAAAAGGAAGACAGTGTTTCATAAAAGAATCATTTCGGGAGGAATTGCAGAAATATATAGCTGGTATTGTTGCTCACAAGAAGCAAAAATTATACGCTATCTATTGTATGCCCGATCATTTACACCTGCTTGTCAGCATGCGGCCTGATTTATCCGTGTCAGATCTGGTCCGCGATATCAAATCGAATTCTTCATCTTTCATAAAAGAAAAAAAATGGGGGAATAGCTTTTTCGGCTGGCAGGAGGGATTTGGGGCTTTCTCGTATCATAAATCGCAGGCAAAAGATGTTGTAAGCTATATTTTGAACCAGCCCCGGCATCATCAGAAAATCAGGTTTCAGGATGAATATTTGAATTTTCTTAAGGAATTTGAGGTCGAATATGACCCAAAATATTTATTTGAATTTTACGCATAGAATTACATGAGCACCGCCAAAAAGAAAATAACCAATCGGGAAAATAATGAAAGTGGCCTCCATGGCCAATACAAAGCCTGGTTCCTGGATTATGCTTCTTACGTGATCCTGGAACGGGCCGTTCCGGCTATAGAGGACGGTCTTAAACCCGTTCAGCGCCGCATTCTGCACGCCATGAAGGAAATGGACGATGGCCGGTACAATAAAGTAGCGAATATCATCGGCCAGGCGATGCAATATCATCCACATGGCGACGCGTCGATCGGGGATGCATTGGTACATATGGGGCAAAAGGACCTCCTGATCGATACGCAGGGCAATTGGGGAGATGTAAGAACAGGGGATGAAGCTGCTGCCGCCCGCTATATCGAAGCGCGTCTCAGTAAATTTGCTTTGGACGTGGCTTTCAACAATAAAACCACGGAATGGCAACTCAGCTATGATGGCCGTAAGAATGAGCCCGTCACCCTGCCGATGAAATTTCCGTTGCTGCTGGCGCATGGTGCGGATGGCATTGCCGTGGGGCTTTCCACAAAGATTCTTCCCCATAATTTTTGCGAATTGATCGAGGCGGCTGTGAAATGTCTGCGAGGAAAACGATTTGAGCTCTATCCCGATTTTCTAACAGGCGGGATGATTGATGTTGCGGATTATAACCAGGGTAAACGGGGCGGCAAAGTGAAAGTGAGAGCACATATTGCAGAGGTTGATAAAAAGACCTTGGTTATAAAAAGTGTGCCCTATGCGGTTACCACAACACAATTGATGGAGTCGATTGTGAAAGCCAATGAACAAGGGAAGATCAAGATCCGGAAAGTAACGGACAACACGGCTGCGGAAGTAGAAATTCAAATTGACCTAGCACCTGGCATTTCGCCGGATATCACCATTGATGCGTTATATAAGTTCACGGATTGCGAGGTCTCCATCTCGCCCAATGCCTGCGTGATTGCCGGTGAAAAACCACAATTCCTGGGAGTGAATGACCTGTTGAAACTCTCGGTGGATAAAACCCGTGACCTCCTGAAACAGGAGTTGGAGATAAAGCTGAATGAGTTGCAGGAGAAATGGCATTATACATCACTTGAAAAGATATTCTTTGAAGAAAAGATCTACAAAGAACTCGAGAAAAAGCATGAGACCTGGGACAAAGTGCTGGAGGCAATCGACAAGGCCTTTGTTCCTTTTAAGAAGCAACTGAAAAGAGCCATTACAAAAGAAGACATCATACGACTGACGGAAAAGCCGGTACGCCGGATCTACAAATTGGATATTGAGGAACTGGATGAGCAGATCCAGGCACTGGAGGCGGAGATCAAGCAGGTAAAACATGACCTCGCCCACCTGGTGGATTTCGCGGTGGCTTATTATGAGAACCTGCAAAAAAAATATGGGAAGGACCGGGAGAGAAGGACAGAAATCAAACAGTTTGAGGTAATCGAAGCCAAGCAGGTAGCCATTGCCAACGCGAAATTATATGTGAACCGGGAAGAAGGGTTTATCGGGACCGGGCTGAAAAAAGATGAATTCCTGTTTGAGTGTTCCGACCTGGATGACATCATCGCTTTTACCAAACGGGGTATCATGAAAGTGGTGAAAGTAGCCGATAAAACTTTTATCGGAAAAGATATCCTGCACATTGCCGTATTCCAGAAGAATGATGAACGAACCACTTACAACATGATCTATGCGGATGGCAAAGGCGGGAAAAGTTTTGCCAAACGATTCAATGTAACGGGTGTAACCCGGGATAAAGAATACGACCTCACCCGGGGTGATGAAAAGAGTAGGGTGCATTACCTCACTGTGAATCCCAATGGGGAGGCCGAGATCGTAAAGATCACCCTCAGCCCGGCCTGTTCGGCACATAAAAAGGAGCTGGAGTTTAATTTTGCTGAACTCGAGATCAAAGGCCGGTCCAGCGTGGGCAACACGGTGACAAAATACCCGATCAAATCCGTGCGGCTGAAGGAAGCCGGTGTGTCTACCATTGAAGGAAAGAAACTCTGGTATGATGACCAGTTCGGCAGGCTGAATACAGATGAAAAAGGCGGGTACCTGGGCATGTTTGACACCGAAGACAAGATACTGGTGATCTATAGCGACGGCAATTACGAAATCACGGACCAGGAGTTAACACAGAAACTCGATCCGGAGAAAGTGATATTCATCGAGCGCTTCAACCCCGAAAAAATAGTGACAGCCGTTTACGTCGATAAAGAGAAAAAACAATTCATGGTCAAACGGTTCAAGATTGAAACAACGACATTGAAAAATAAATTCTTCTTTATAAAAGAAGGAGAGGGGAATTATGTAGAAGCGGTCACCACGGTGGAAGAGCCTCTCCTGGCTATGCAGCAGGGACGGGGGGCCCAGATCAGGAAAGGGAAGATGAAGATCGCGAAGATTGCGGAGCTGACGAACTACAAAACAGTGGGGACCAAACTTGCCGACTACAGCAAATCCACTGAAATGGAATGGGTGAAAACAAAAGAAAGCCGGCAGGCGGAATTATTTTAACTGTGACCATCCCGGTGATTTCATCCCCGTTTTTTTCTTTTGATCCTGACACTGGCATTTTTTTCCAGGCTGCTCGATAAGCGTATTTCATATCTTTTTTTGCCGTCATTGATCACCATCAACGCCGTATTGGGAGGGATCAGTCCAAGGATTTCGGCAAACATGGTGATTTCATTGGCCGTCCGGGTAGTATCCAGCTGCAGATTTATTTGTATT
>CAYSIU010000330.1:0-3912 GCA_964431095.1 uncultured Chitinophaga sp.
GCGTGAGGAGAATTTAATGTCCCTGTTGTATGCCTCCACCAGTGAATGTATCGTAGAGTTCCTTTCCTCCCAATTCAAACAAGAGACCAGCCTGGTCAAGGGGGCCAGGGTTTTTGCTTTTGAGAAGATCATACAGTTGCTGGAACAAAAAGTGCATCAAACCGTGCTGGAGATCAACCTGGCGGCCATTGTTCACAACCTGCACCAGTACCAGCGGGTCATTAAACCCTCCACCCGGGTCATGGCCATGGTCAAAGCTTTTGCGTATGGCAGTGGGGGTGCCGAGATCGCCGGTATCCTGCAATACCATAAAGTGGATTACCTCGGTGTGGCGTATGCCGATGAAGGAGTTGAGTTGAGAAAAGCAGGCATCCATTTGCCGGTGATGGTGATGAACCCGGATGAAAATGCATTTGAGAAGATCGTGGAACACAACCTGGAACCTGAATTATATTCTTTTGAACTGTTCAATGCCTTCGATGATTTTCTGAAACAGGAAGGATTGCAAAGCTTCCCGGTTCATATTGAAATTGAAACAGGCATGAATAGACTGGGGTTTTCAGTAAGCGATATGGAAAAACTGGCAGAAAAGATTACCCATACGCCCTCCTTCATGATACAATCCGTTTTCTCGCATCTTGCGGCCAGTGAAGATCCTGCCCATGATGAATTTACATGGAACCAGTTCCGGCTATTTGAAAAAGCATCGGGAGAACTAAAAAAAAGAACGGGTCGTTCTTTTATCCGGCATATTGCGAACTCAGCAGCAGTTATCCGGCACCCGAAGCTGCAAATGGATATGGTGCGGTTAGGCATCGGCCTGTATGGGATCGACAGCAGCGGCCTTGACCGGCTGAACCTGCAAACCGTGGCTACTTTACGGTCAACCGTTGCACAGGTAAAATATCTCAGTGCGGGAGAATCGGTAAGTTATAATCGCAGGGCTGTGGTAAAAAAAGATACCGTGATCGCTACCATCCGGATCGGTTATGCAGATGGTTATCCCCGCAGGCTGGGGAATGGTAAAGGAAAAGTCTGGATCAATGGAAAACTGGCCCCGGTGCTCGGAACGGTGTGCATGGATATGTTCATGGTAGATGTATCTGGTATCAGCGGGATCAAAGAAGGGGATGAAGTACTGATCTTCGGGAACCCCTTGCCTGTTCAGCAGGTAGCCGATTGGGCGGGCACCATTCCTTATGAAATTATGACGGGTATTTCGCAGCGGGTCAGGAGGGTTTATTTTGAAGAGTAGATGTAATGATTGGTTAATTTTCGTTTCATCATTGAAAGAATAGGGTCAGATGTGTGAAGCAGGAAGCAAGAGGCATAAGGCATTATCATTATATTTGCCTTTTGTATGAAGACCCTAAAGCTCAGGCATGTCATACTGGTCATAGCGACGATCATCATTGTTGACCAGGCACTCAAGATCTGGATTAAAACATCGCATCCTACAGGTGAAGTGCTCAGGGTATTTGGGATGAGCTGGTTCCGTTTGCATTTTATTGAAAACCCGGGCATGGCCTGGGGCTGGAAATTCGGCAACGAGGCCGGGAAAATGGTCCTCACCCTATTCCGTCTCGCGGCCGTGATATTCGGGACCTGGTACCTCGGAAGGATCGTGAAGAATCGCTACAAAAGAGGATTTATTATCTGTGCAGCCCTCATTTATGCAGGGGCCCTGGGAAACCTGATCGACAGCATGTTTTACGGGATGATCTTTGATAAAGGACTGCATTATGATGCGGCGATCAATGATTATGTAAGCTATTCCGGTATTGCTCAATTTTCTTCCGCCGGTTATTCTTCCTTCCTCCATGGCAGCGTGGTGGATATGCTCTATTTCCCCATCTTTAAAGGCCACTTTCCAGGCTGGTTCCCCTTTGTGGGAGGGAATGAGTTTGAATTTTTCAGCCCGATCTTTAATATCGCCGATGCCTCCATTTCAGTCGGGGTGATCACCCTGGTACTTTTCCAGAAACGATTCTTTAAAAAGCATGCCCCGAAAGATATACATCCTACCATCGAAACCAGTGCCGAAGTAAGCGATAAAGTACAGGTACTTTGATCACGGGAACAGCATCGTGTTTAAAAAGGCTATCCTCTTTTATCCGGGGGAAATAAATCACAGGGCAGTCTGTTTCATCACTTTCTTCTGCAGGGTCACTCCCGGGGATTGTACCCGTAAAAAATACAAGCCGGCGGGTAATTTTTTTGTATCCGGCATCAGCAGCCGGCTGATCCCGGTACCCACTTCAAAAAAGTTATTCATTACCGTCTTGCCGGAAGGATCAATTAATTCGGCGACCAGCTTACAGGAATGAATGGAATTGATTTCAAACCACAGCTCATTGTCAAAAGGGTTGATCACGGAAATAAAAGAAAGAATGCCAGGATCGGGAGAGAATTGAATTGTTCTTGAATAAGTGGACCGACCCGTAATGTTCTTCATTTTTATCCGGTAAAAAACTTTTCCAGCCAGGGGAGATGGATCAGTAAATGAATAAGTGTTTTCCTCCAATGACGGATCGTTGTGGCCTTGTAGAGTAGAGATCACGAAGAAGGACATTCCATCCCGGCTTTTTTCCACGTCAAAGTTCAGGGGTTCATTTTCAGCGGTTGTTGTCCATTTTAATTCGGCATTTTGGTTCACGATCCGACCGGAAAAAGAAATCAATTGGGCCTGGAGCGGAATGCCACACTGAATAACATTAATAGTGACAATGCTTGACGGGTCAGTAAAACGGCAGTTGGCATCAGAAAGATTACTGAGCGTGGTGGCTACCACGAGGCGGTACATGTTACCATTATTGATTAATAGTGTCTGGCTGGGCGGTACGGTGTAGGAACTGATATATTCCCAGTCAGATCCGTTCCAGACAGGAACAACAGGCCCTGTGGCACCCGTAACATCTGTCCAGGTTGCACCGCCGTCTGTACTTCGCTGCCATTTGTAATAAACATAGTTATTGAAGAAGCACCGCACGGTATCGTAGATCGTCAATGCATTACTGTCGCAAACAGTGGGATTCAATGAAGGAGAATACTTCATGTTGGGAGAACAGGTTGAAACGGTAATGTCATCCAGGGCCCAGTCATTACCGCCTCCGCCCGGGGCGTTATTAAAATATTTCAGGGTAAAACTGGTTTGTGCCGGACCTGTCAGAAAAGTAAACCCTTTTTTCACCCATTGACCGGTGTAAAGAATATTACCCGTCGTATAATAATCTACCCCATCCACTTCAAATGTGACATTAGGATATACCCCGGAGGAGTCACCAGCTCCGGTAGGAATATAGAAGGGAGGGCCAGCCGAGTTCGAAGCACCGGTACCGTTCGAATCGCATCCACACTTGGAACAGATATTTCTCATCCAGCAGGATATTTCGTAATAAGTATTGGAACAAACACCGGAAATAGTTTGCTGGAATGCAGAGTCAATCCGGTAGGCGGCATTGACGACCAGCATATACCCGGCGTTGGGATTAGCCGCTGTGTCTGCTGCGGGGTTCCCGGCTGTAGGAGATGCAGCACCAGTATGATCACCAATGATATCCCATACGCTGAATACCCGGTGAGAGGGGCTCGTATTGTCTGGTTTGGGCCAGTTATTAAGCGTCGTATAATTGGTTTGCGTGGAAGTGTTGTTCGCAATCCCATACATGTAGTCATTGGGCGTGTTGGTCGTAAATACCTGGTATGTATACCCTGCGGGCACGTTGGCAGAAGCCCCACGATTACGGGGTTTACCACTTCCGAACGTACCATTGAATTCAGTCCCGATTGCATTGGTGCCGATCGTGTTTGAACAAATACCGTAGTTGGTGTATACTCTCACAATGTTGGAGGGAAAAGTGAATGTTTGGATCGGGTTTATGCCGTTTTTTTAAGTCACATTACCACCGCCAA
>CAYSIU010000331.1:0-3910 GCA_964431095.1 uncultured Chitinophaga sp.
AAATTTCTGCTAGTTGGGCTGTCAAATTTAAGGGAATGTGTCAATTATTGAGGTCTCCAATTGCATGACGCACACTATTAAATATACGAACCCCCAGCACGTATTTCGCAAATCCACCTAATTTGGCTTGCTTTGGGTAGCAAAGAGGATATGTCAACGCTTAGCATCACAACAATTCAAACCAATCTTCACTGGGAAGACAAAACCGCTAACCTGGAGATGCTGGAAGAAAAGATCAAAAGCATCAAAGAAAAGACCGAGGTAGTTGTGTTGCCCGAAATGTTCAGCACTGGCTTTAGCATGAACCCCGAAAAGCTGGCAGAAACAATGGAAGAAGAAACGGTGCAATGGATGAAGCGGGTGGCGGCAGAAAAGAAAATTATTTTAACCGGGAGCCTGATAATAAAAGACACTACTCCCCCGCTCCCGTTGGAGAGGGGGCCGGGGGGTGAGGCCGCGACTGCGGCCTACTTCAACCGCCTGGTTTGGATGCAACCTAACGGCGAGTACGGTATCTATGACAAACGCCACCGCTTTGCCTTTGCAGGAGAAGACGATCATTACACGGCCGGGACAAAACGATTGATCACTTCCGTTAAAGGATGGAAGATCCTCCCGCTAATATGCTATGATTTAAGATTCCCGGTCTGGTCAAGACAATCCCCTCCTCCTTTGGAGGAGGCCGGGAGGAGGCCCGATGGCGAACCCGAATACGATTTATTGATCTACTCCGCCAACTGGCCTGAACGCCGGATCCTTGCCTGGAAAACCCTGCTACAGGCAAGGGCTATCGAAAACCAATGTTACACAGTTGGGGTCAACCGCGTGGGCACTGACGGGAACGGCATTTACTATGGCGGCGAGAGCATGGTCATTGACCCGCTCGGGGAGATATTATATCACAAAAAAGACGAAGAAGATATTTTTACCATCACGCTCGATAAAGCACATCTTGATACGATCAGGGCAAAGTTTCCTTTCTGGAAAGATGCGGATGGGTTTCAGATTATAACTAAAAGGGAATAAGTAAAGCCAAAAAATCTTCACATAACCACCATCGCCGATCCATCATTACTGTTTTGAACCACTATTGACTTTTGTCTTTTCATTTTTATCTGAATTGATCAGCTCCATTGCCTTTTCCGTTTTAAAATCGGCATTCCTCCGCACGGCATCCACGGTGGGCAAGGATTCAACCTGCGGTTGTATGCCCCTCCCGTTCTTTGGATTATTTCTGTCGATCACCAACCGGAACAAGGGTAACCGGAACCGGACATGTGTTTCGGGCAAGGTCACATCCGGGATCAGCCAGGCGGTATTTCCATAGGCGCCGCCGCCGGTTTCTTCTCCCACTACCGCTATGTTGGGTTGTTTGGTGAGCGCAGAAAGGAACAGGGTAGTGGCGGAAAATGAATTACCGCCGGTAAGGATATATACTTTCCCATCAAAATGATCTTTTTTCTTCGGTTGGAAATAATGTCTTTCGAAATAGCCAAAATGATAATGGCCATCACCCCTTTTTTTGGTAAAGACCGAAATGAATAAATTATTCCAGAAATTATTTTGTATCAAACCGCCGTAGGGACTGTGTTTGCGTATGGCATAGAGCGAATCACCGATCTTAAAAGGATGATCAGCGAGGTAACGGCTGATGATCGTGGAATTGGTCACGCTGCCCCCGCCATTACTTCGGACATCAATGATCAGGTGGCCGATCTTATTCTGTTGCAGTGCCCGGAAGGAATTGCGAAAGAACTTTTTTAATCCATACCCCCGGCCAAAAGAGGCCAGGTCCATCATGGCAGTATGATTGGCCGAATCGATCTTCAGCAAACGGATATTGTCCAGTCGTTGCTCCCGTTGTTGTTTTTTGGAAAGGGGCGCGGATGGCCTGAAAGCCCGGTTCCCGCTGCGGCCCACGGTATCGGTCAAAGGATCATACACCGGCACGGTCACGGTTTTTGTTTGCCCCGAATTGTCTTTATACTCAATAGCATATTTTTCGGATATGCCAAAGACCAGCGAATACAAGGATCCGAAGAAACCCCGGTTGCTCAGGGTCTGGTATTTGTTGGTTCGGTTGTAGCCATCGGCAGATATATAATCAAAAAGAGTATCCACAATGGCTTCCTTTGCCCGCCCGTTGATCTTTGTGATCACAACGCCCCTTTTTAAAATAGTATCGCGGCGGTTGAGGTTCCCCGTTACCACCATGGCATCGTCCCAAACCTTTACGCTGAGGGGAAACATTTTTCCCAATCGCATTGTATCCACATATTTATTCCAGGCTTTGGAAGAACGTACAGTGGTATGACCGCAATCGATGTTAGCGGTAACGCGCGTGAGTACTTTCCGGAATTCCGGCTCTGTCAGCGAATCATTTAGTTGCTGGCGGCCCCAGTTGAACAAAGAGTCCATGCTGTTTTTACTGCTGTACCAGTACAACCCGGGGTGACGGGCCTCCAGCAATTGACGGTAAATGGAATAATCTTCCTGCAATTGCTCCGGCGAATATTTTTTTGTGGGAGAAAAGGAAGACCGGCCAACAACACAGCCGGATAATATCACAGGAACAGAAAATAAAATCAATATTCGCCTCATATCCCAGTTAAATATAAAATTAATCCCAACAGCCCCATTTGAAATTGGGATCAGGGGTTTTTCATGTGATTCCATCCCTGTGCCGTAATTGGATATTTGCTCCCTCCTTTTGTAATAATATGAGCGCCGGAATCCGGCGGGGTCATGTATCCCACCACGCTGATCTCTTCATTGGCTGCGATCGCGTCGTAATCTGATTGAGCAATGGTGAACAACAGTTCATAATCTTCCCCCCCGCTTAACGCGCAGGCGGTAGGATCAATTTCAAATTTGTAAGCCGCTTTTCGCATGGTTTCGGCAATAGGAATTTTTTCTTCGTACAGCACGCAGCCCAGGTTGCTTTGTTTGCAGATATGCAGGAGTTCCGAACTCAGGCCATCGCTGATGTCCATCATGGCCGTGGGAGTAATACCCACTTTTGCAAAGAACTCGATGATATCCTTTCTCGCTTCCGGCTTCAGCAGGCGGCCGATCACGTAGGATTCGCCTTCCAGGTCGGGCTGCACCGCGGGACTCTCCATAAAGATCTTTTTTTCTCTTTCCAGGAAAAGCAATCCCACGTACGCCGCGCCAAGGTCACCGCTTACACAAACCAGGTCGCCTTTTTGCGCCGTGCTTCTTTTTACATATTTCCCCGGGGCCACTTCGCCGATCGCCGTTACGGAAATAATAAATCCTTTCTGCGAGGAAACGGTATCGCCACCTACCAGGTCCACGCCGTATTTTTCGCAGGCGGCATAAATCCCGGCGTAAAATTCATCAATAGCTTCCAGGCTAAACCGGTTGCTGATACCAAGACTGATGATAACCTGGGTGGGCATGGCATTCATGGCATACACATCACTCAGGTTCACGATCACGCTTTTGTAACCCAGGTGTTTCAGGGGAGTGTACATCAGGTCAAAATGGATCCCTTCTACGAGCAGGTCGGTGGTGACCACGGTTTGTTTGCCGAATTGATCAATCACGGCGGCGTCATCGCCTACGCCCACAATGGAAGACGCATTTTGCAATTCGATATTCTTCGTCAGGTGTTCGATGAGTCCAAATTCACCCAAAGAATCTATTTCTGTGCGATGTTCTGTCATAATTCTTTCTTATTATTGATCACTCCCACCATTTCATCATGGATCTTCCCGTTTGTCGCCAGCACTTTGTGCTGGTAGATCGAAAACTTATCGCCCGCATGATCCGTTACTTTTCCGCCCGCTTCTTCATCGTTCAAGTAACCCGCAGCACTATCCCAAGCCTCCAGCTTACTTTCCTACAGCCCATGAACACGCACGCCAGCCAGCCAGACACATACAAT
>CAYSIU010000332.1:0-3897 GCA_964431095.1 uncultured Chitinophaga sp.
GCCAGTACGATAAAAAAGAATTCATTGTTCGCTCCGCGGAGTCGGTAGGGACCCTGGTTCCCTTCCAGGGGTTCCAGGATGTTGCGGGTAAATTTTCCTTTTGCGATCGAGCCGCTCACCAGCGTACTGGAGCTGACAGACTTTGAAATACGGTTCGTAGTTTGAAAAGAGACCCCCTGCAACCTTTTATAGAAATTCAAAAAATAATCCTGGTTCTGCCGGAGGTCAATATCACCCAAGTCGAGTTGCCAGTTCTTTTTCCTGAACTGCAGGTATACCTGGTCAAATTCATTCAGTTGTTGGGTATTGCCATCGGGTTGAATGGGGATATTATTATCGGTGATCGCGGCCTGTATTTCGATGCTGTCGCCTAATATACCACTCAATTGGAGATTGAATGTAGAGTTCAGCACGGCGTCCTGGCTGTTTCCAAATCCGATCTGCCGGCCAAAACTCCCTTCTGCTTTGAGCGTTCCGAAATCAAAAATACCGCGCTGTGCATCGGTAAGGCCATTGTTAAAGGCAAAGGGCTGTACATAAAAACTATTTTTTACACTGTCGTACCGCAGGTGCTGTGCCATCGCATCCAGCCGGAATGGAAAGACCCGGTAGCTGACAACAATGCTGTCCGTTGCAGGTCTTTTTTTCCAGTAAAGTACAGCCTTTACAGGATCAAGCCGGTAATCGGCTACCGATACATGTGCGATTGAAAATGTCCGGGGAACGATGCTGAGGGTATCGATCGTAATACTATCCGCATTTACTTTAAAGATCTTTTGACGGAGGTTGGATATACTTGTATCGGAAACGGGGAGTTGGGCATTGCTCCGCAGGAAAGACAATGTGATAAATAAGGTGCAGGATATTCTGTATAGCCAACTCAACCGCAGCAGGTTTATCTCAAAATCGCAAAATTCGATGTTTTATTGCAGGAAAGTTATCCCATGCTGTTAATTACAGAGAAAAGCCGCAAATTTGATAAACAGACCGACTTCATCATCCCGAAAGACCTATGTAAAATTGAAGACCCTGTCAATAATATTTTGGCTGCTGCTTGGTATCGGTTATTGTTCTGTCAGTGCCCAGGTAAAGAGTGGGAATACTGCGCTATCCATTGGAATCAATATCCCTGTCGGTAATTTTTCAAACACCCATCTCATCGGTATTGATGCGGACTATTCACCCGCCCGCCATCGTTTTGGGCTATTTAATCTAAACCATATCGCCTTTACTTATAGCGGGGGTGGATCCTTTTATTTCGGTAATAAAGAAACTGTAAGCGGGTATCCTTATAAGTACCCCGGTTATATTTTTATTTATGGTTTAGCCGGTCTGTTATATAATCCTGCGAGGAACTTTAGTTTTATTCTTTATGCAGGCCCCGGATTGGGGATCTATCATGGGCACAAACGGTTTACCATAGGAAGTAAACTCGAAATGAATTATGATATCGGCGAAAAGTTTTCTATGGGTCCCGGCATTTTTATGATGAAAGAACCCGCTGCCAACCCCCTCTGGTCGGCTACATTAAAAACTACGATGCGGTTTTAATTATTTTTCGGATGTTAAACCGGCCAGTGCGTATTCTGCATTCAGCCTTGCAATATTGGTGATGGGGATCTCTTTTGGACAAACGGCCTCACAGGCGCCGGTGTTGGTACAGGCGCCAAAACCTTCCTTATCCATTTGGGTTACCATATTCAGTACCCTTGTTCTTCTTTCCGGCCCTCCCTGTGGCAATAAAGCCAGGTGCGAGACCTTGGCCGAAACAAAAAGCAATGCCGATGAATTTTTACAAGCCGCTACGCAGGCTCCGCAACCGATACAGGCGGCTGAGGCAAAAGCTGCATCCGCCTTATCCTTTTCTATCAACACTGCATTGGCATCTACCGCGTTACCGGTATTGACGGAAATAAATCCACCGGCCTGTATGATCCTGTCAAAAGCACTGCGGTCAACAACAAGATCTTTGATCACGGGAAATGCCCTGGCCCGCCAGGGTTCCACGACAATCGTATCTCCATCTTTATAAGCACGCATGTGCAATTGACAGGTAGTATTGGCATGCCAGGGGCCGTGCGGCCGCCCGTTGATATACATGGAGCAGGTACCGCAGATACCTTCCCGGCAGTCGTGATCAAAAGCAATAGGGTCTTTCCCTTCATGGATCAGCTCTTCATTCAATACATCAAACATTTCGAGGAATGACATTTCCGAAGAGATATTCTTCACCTGGTAAGTTTCGAAGCCTCCTTTATCGTATTTATTTTTTTGCCTCCACACTTTTAAGGTCAGGTTCATCTTGTAGTGATCCATAGCTTATTTTCTTTCAATAAACAAATTATTTATAGCTTCTCTGCGTCGGTTTCGCCACTTCAAACTGCAGGTTTTCTTTATTTAATTCCCAATCACTGTCGTTCTTATACTCCCAGGCCGCTACATACGTATAACTTGAATCATCCCGTTTTGCTTCCCCGTCCTCCGTTTGACTTTCTTCGCGGAAATGACCGCCGCAGCTTTCATTCCGGTGCAAAGCATCCTTGCACATCAACTCGCCTAATTCGATGAAATCAGCCACCCGACCGGCTTTGTCAAGTTCCGGGTTCATTTCACGAATGCCTCCCGGGATCCGGAGATCACTCCAGAATTCTTTTTTCAATGCCTGTATCTCCGCAATCGCTTCACTCAATCCCTTTGCGTTCCTAGACATACCGCATTTTTCCCACATGATTTTTCCGAGACGTTTGTGAAAACTCTCCGCCGTTTGTTTCCCTTTGATGTTCATCAGGGCATTGATCCTGTCGCTGACGGCTTTTTCTGTGGCTACAAAACCCGGGTGATCCGTTGAAATCGGTTTGATTGAAATCTCGTCCGCTAAATAATTACCAATCGTATAAGGAATAACAAAATAACCATCTGCCAGACCCTGCATCAGCGCTGATGCGCCCAAACGGTTGGCTCCATGATCAGAAAAATTCGCCTCTCCAAGCGAAAAAAGGCCGTTTACGGTTGTCATCAATTCATAATTCACCCACAGCCCGCCCATGGTGTAGTGCACCGCGGGATAGATCCTCATTGGCACCTCATAGGGGTTTTCACCCGTGATCTTTGCATACATATCAAAGAGATTCCCGTATTCTTCTTTCACCACTTCTTTACCCAACTCCACCAATATGGTTTCATCGGCGTTATGCATTCCTCTTTTACCCGCCTCGGTCTTACCATATTTATTGATGAGGTTATACCTGAAATCCAGGTACACGGCCTGTTTAGTGGTACCCACCCCGTAGCCGGCATCACATCTTTCTTTGGCCGCCCTCGAGGCAACGTCTCTGGGCACCAGGTTCCCGAATGCGGGATATCTTCTTTCCAGGTAATAATCTCTTTCTTCTTCGGGAATATCATTGGCTTTCCGGGCATCTCCTTTTTGTTTCGGCACCCAGATGCGCCCATCATTCCGCAACGATTCAGACATCAATGTCAGTTTGGATTGATGATCCCCGCTGACCGGAATACAGGTGGGATGGATTTGTGTGAAGCAGGGATTCCCGAAAAAAGCTCCGTTCTTATGCGCTTTCCAGATGGCAGTGACATTGCTTCCCATGGCATTCGTAGAAAGATAAAATACGTTACCGTAACCGCCGGTGCATAACAATACCGCATGACCGAAATACCGTTCCAGTTCGCCGCTGATCAGGTTGCGGCAGATAATCCCGCGGGCTTTGCCATCAATAACCACTATATCCAGCATTTCATGACGGGAGTACATCTCCACGTTACCCAATGCCACCTGTCGTTCCAGCGCCTGGTAGGCACCGATCAATAATTGCTGACCGGTTTGACCCGCAGCATAAAAAGTTCTTTTCACCTGCGTACCGCCAAAAGAACGGTTATTCA
>CAYSIU010000333.1:0-3875 GCA_964431095.1 uncultured Chitinophaga sp.
TGACTTCTAAAACTACCACGGTTATAACCGTAAAACCGGTTCAATGAACCATCTATAGTATACAGGCTGCAGGCTTCGGGCTGCTGGCTTCGGGCTTCGGGCCTCAGGTTGCTGATTTGGGACTCCCCACTAATCTAAACCTGGTTTCGTAAAAGGTCATCTAAATTATCGCGGTGCCGGATGAGATTCATTTTACCATCCTCCACCAACACCTCCGCAGGTTTGAACCGTGCGTTATAATTGGAAGCCATTTCAAACCCATAGGCCCCGGCATTTTTAAATACAAGGAGATCGCCTTCCCTGACTTCAGGTAATGAACGTTCTTCCGCAAACGTGTCCGTTTCGCAGATATTGCCAACCACATTGTAGCGTTGGAGGTTTCCGGATGAATTTGAAATATTCTCTATTTCATGATAGGCACCATAAAACATCGGGCGTATAAAATGGTTCAGCCCACTGTCCACACCCGCAAAACAGGTATCCCCTGAGAGCTTCAGGACATTCACTTTTGTAATAAGATAACCTGCCTCACTCACCAAGAATTTCCCGGGCTCGAACCAGACCTGGAGATGGCGCTTGTGTTTTTTTTCAAATCCTTCGAATTCTTCCTTTACTTTCAGGGCAAGGCCTTCGATATCCGTTCCTTCTTCACCCGGCATATAGGGCACTTTGAATCCGCCCCCCAGGTCGATCACTTCCAATTCAGGGAATTCCCTTGCCGCATCCAGCAAAACCTCGATCCCCCGGGCAAACACTTCCACATCTTTTATCTGCTGGCCCGTTTGGATGGTCAGGGTGCGTACAAACAGGTTGGTTTGCCTGACCACGTACAGCACCTCTTCCATATTTTCGAGCGGAACTCCGAACTTACTGCCGGCATGGCCTGTGGAGATCTTCAGGTTGCCCCCCGCCATGATATTAGGCCGTAAACGAACGCCTACCGGTGAAGAATGACCGAATTTCTTTCCGAATTTCTGCAGGTTGGAAAGGCTGTCAATATTGATATGGACTCCCAGACCCTGTGCCTCGATTATTTCATCAAATGAAATATTGTTAGATGTATACAGGATACTCCCGGGTGGAAACCCTGCCCTGGCAGCCAGCTTTACTTCATTGATAGAGCTGCAATCAATACCGCAGCCCATTCCCCGGATATAGCGAAGGATACTGAGATTCGTCAGCGCTTTGGCAGCATAAAAAAAACGGATGTCGGAGTCGCTGAACGCACGGAGGAGCCGTTCATATTGTTCTTTTATCCGCTCTGCGTGGTATACATATAACGGCGTACCGAATTGATCGGCGGCTTGTTTTAATTGTTCATGCGTCAATGCTGCAGGCATGCCCGCGAAGGTAGTAAAACAAGGAGTGTTATGAGATACATACTAAGGGAAGATGGTCACGGGTAAAACGCCGCACTTTTATTGCATTCAACTTTCTTCGGCCTCATCGGGATCGTTATTTTCGATCAACTCACCTCCTTCGGTGACGGCCATTGCCGTTTCATCGGGTGACAAAGTATCTTTTATTACGGTTGGTTCTACCAGTGAATCGGTCAGCACTTCTTTTATCTTCGGTAATTCTTCGGCGGAATTGATCCCGAAATAATCCATAAAATTCCTTGAAGTGGAATAAAGCAAAGGTTGACCCGGTGCTTTTTCATTGCGTCCGCTGATGATGACCAATTCTTTCTCCAGGAGCTTCTGTACGGTATAGTCGCAATTTACTCCGCGGATCGCTTCAATCTCTCCTTTGGTTACAGGCTGTTTATATGCAATGATGGCAAGGGTTTCCAGGGTAGCAGCAGAAAGACGTTTGAGAAATTTATCGCCATTGATCTGGGCCACCGTCTTATGATATTCCTTTTTGGTCAGAAATTGCCAGCCGCCCCCGCATTGTACCATCTCAAAAGGATAGAGATCGGTTTTGTACTTTTCAATAATCGCCCCGATAGCAGCTTCCACCTGGTCGAGGGAAACCTTTTCAGTGATACCTTCTAAGGCATTGTTCACCAACTCCGTTAATTCAAGGGTGGTAAGGGGCCGGTCGCCCGCAAAAATGAGCGCTTCAATATGGGGTAGTAGCTCAGGGGTTGTCATGTAGGGTCAAATAAGTAAAATAGATTATGCAAGTTAACTATATTAAGGCAAATGATCAGAATGAGGTTATTCACAGGTGTTTATCTTGTGAAGGTTTCTCACAGATTACAGCAATTTCAAGGGAATTTTGATCTTGAACTTTATTATTTCTATCTATGTTAATCTGTGAAACCAGCCTGCCGGCAAATCTGTGAGAGAATGTTGTCACATTATCCTTTCAAAGCAGCTGCCCCGCTGACTATCTCCGTCAGTTCCGTAGTGATTGCGGCCTGCCGGGCACGGTTATACGTAATTTTCAGGGTCCTCAACATTTCGTTGGCATTCTCACTGGCCTTGTCCATCACGGTCATTCGCGCGCCGTGTTCAGAAGCATTCGAATCCAGCACCGCTTTGTAGAGTTGGGTATTCAATATTTTAGGCATCAGTTCAGCGATCAGCATTTCCTTGGAGGGATCATAGATGAAATCCGCTTTCGTGGCACCGGCTTTCTTCTTCACTTTTGGGATGGGCAGGAATCGTTCCACCACGAATCGCTGAGTGGCTGCATTCTTAAACTGGCTGTAAATGATCTCTACAACATCAAATTGCTTTTCTTCGAAAGCTTTCATGGCGGCGCCGGCGGCCTGCTGCACATTTTCAAATGTCAGGTGAAGGAAAATATCTTTATAAGCAGCACTGGTTTTATAATTGTCTTTCACGAAGTGTTCATAGCCTTTCTTACCAATCGTCCAGATGCTGACATTTCCTTTTTTATGTTGGTCGGCATAGTTCTCATTGATCGTGGCCTTGGTCAGCTTGATGACATTGCTGTTAAAAGCACCGGCCAGGCCCCGGTCGCTGGTGAGTACAATCAGCAGTACTTTCTCCATGGGGCGTTCGGCCGCCAGGTTCATCCCCGTATCCCCTTCACTGTTACTGACAATATTACTCAGCATTTCCTGCAGCTTCTGCGCATAGGGACGCATCTGGATGATCGCATCCTGGGCCCTGCGCAGTTTGGCGGCACTCACCATCTTCATGGCCTTGGTGATCTGCTGGGTGCTCTGTACAGATTTGATGCGATTGCGAACTTCTTTTAATTGTCCTGCCATTTGATTTCAGATTGCTGGTTCCAACAGCTCTTCCAGGCTCCCGGTCCTTACCGAACAGCCTCTTCGGGCCGGCAAAAGTACAGAGATAGAGCCTAAATTCCCCGGGATTTTTCAACATATCCGCTCTTTAATGCCGGGCATAAGTCAATCCTTGAGGAAGAATTCCCTTCTCAGGCTATAAACCACAGAAATAAAACCTCCTTCCGGAGCCCCATTTTCGATAACCCGGCCATCTTCTTTGATGAATTGTAGTTGGATTGGCCCCTTGACCAATTTAATCAACTCCTCCCGGCTAATACTAAGCCGGTTATTCCGGACCGTGTCGAAACGATTGATCCCCTCACTCAAAAAACTTGTGTCGGTCAGCAATACCCTCATATGATCTGTTTTATCAAGCCCTTCAAATTCAAAATCCAACCGGTTTCTCGACACGCTGCCGGGTAGAATCGTTTTCAGTACAAATGGCCGGAAAACGAAATCAACTTTGTACTTTCTTTTGTTGGCACTGTTAAGAAGGATCGTATGGCTGCCGGTAAATGTTTTTACCGGTTTGCTGACCTGGTAAAAGGGTCCGGTCATAAGCGTGCTGTCAACCGGGAGAGTCTCTCCATCCAATGTTACTTTTCCGGGTTCCGGGATCTCCAGGGTAGTTCCGTATTCCCCGCCAAAGCGGAATTGCAGCATCACG
>CAYSIU010000334.1:0-3853 GCA_964431095.1 uncultured Chitinophaga sp.
TTCTACAGGGATAAATTACTATTTTCAGGTTTCATTTTTTACAAGATGAAGAAGACTTTTTTTATTTTATCGGTTTTATTTCAAAGCATTTCATTTTTTGGCCAAAGCAATATTGATGTGTTAAGTTACCGGTATAGCCTTGCCTTGAATGATACCAATGACAGCATACAGGCAACAGCCCTGATAAAACTCCTTTGCAAAGAACCGGTATCTTCTTTTAAATTAGATCTCACGGGTATTGGGAAGAACCAAAAGGGAATGCGAGTAAAAACTGTTGGGCTTATTGATATTTCTTTTCCGAACTCGTCCGGCGCAGAACCAACGGTATTCAGGCAAGAAAATGACAAGTTGAATATCGATCTGAAAAAACCGTTCAAAGCCGGGGACAGTATTGAAGTTCTGGTTTCTTATTCCGGCATTCCGTCAGACGGACTGATCATTTCGAAAAATAAGTATGGTCATCGTACATTTTTTGCAGACAACTGGCCCAACCGCGCTCACAACTGGATCCCCTGTATCGATGACCCGGCAGATAAGTCGCCCGTCGAATTCATTGTAACTGCTCCATCACACTACCAGGTCGTTTCTAACGGTGTGCAGGTCGAAGAAACCAACCTTCCCGGCAATAAAAAACTCACGCATTGGAAAGAAGACATGCCCCTGCCTACCAAGGTGATGGTGATTGGGGTTGCAGATTTTGCGGTGAACTATGCCGGTTTGGTGAACGATTGCATTCCCGTGACCAGCTGGGTGTTCCCTGAAAATAAAACGGAAGGGTTCAATGATTATGCAGAAGCCGTTAAAATCCTTTCCTGGATGATCAATTACATCGGCCCCTACCCCTATAAAAAACTGGCCGATGTACAATCCAAGACCATGTTTGGTGGCATGGAAAATGCCAGCGCCATCTTCTATTCTGAAAATTCCGTGAACGGCCGCCGGCAGCAGGAAAGCCTGCTTGCCCACGAGATCACGCACCAGTGGTTCGGCAATACCGCCACTGAAAAAAGTTTTGCTCATCTCTGGCTGAGCGAAGGGTTTGCCACTTATTTCACTCATCTATACCTGGAATCAAAATACGGTACCGACAGTTTGAACAAACGAATGAGGAAAGACCGGAGTGATGTCCTGGAGTTTGTAAAATCATCGGGGCGGTCCGTGGTGGACAGTTCAACCGATTATATGCAGCTATTGAATGAAAACAGTTACCAGAAAGGGGGATGGATACTGCACATGCTGCGCCGCCAATTGGGTGATTCGCTTTTCAGGAAATGCATCAGGACCTATTATGCATCTTATGCCTGGAAAAATGCTGATACCAGGGACTTGCAAAAAGTAATAGAAACGGTAACGGGGAAAAGACTCGATACTTTTTTTACCCAATGGCTGTACAAACCGGTGAATCCCCTGTTAAGAATTACATGGAAATATATAGAACCACAACAGATGATTGCCATTACGGTAGAACAGTTGCAAAATGATCTTTTTGTTTTCCCGCTCGATATCAGTATCCAATCGGGCAGCAACCGGGTCGAACATTTATATATAAATAAAAAAGCAGAGACTTTCAATCTACCGGCAAAAGAAAAGCCTGTACGGTTAATCGCTGACCCCGACACATCACTCCTGTTTCAAGGAACCTGGGAAGAAACGCACTGACAGTTGGCAGTTAGCAGTCAGCAGTTAGCAGTCGACAGCCAGTAGTTGATAGAATGGACTGAGTAAAGCGGGCGATTTTCAAATGTGTTTAAGAAAATTGTAATTTAGAGATACACAAAAATTGCAGCGATGCCTGATCATCCAAGAGGGCCTGGTCACCCTGCTGATATGCCTTCCTCAAGGTCTTCGGAATCCACTTCGAAGGGTTCATCGCAGAACAATACTTATATACCTCCTCCTGTTCCCCCGCCCCTGTATCCGCCGGGCGGATATCATACAAGAAATATCATTATTGGCGCCATTGTTACGGTGCTGAGCTCAACGGTGATCTATTACCTCACGGTGTATACGAACCGGTCAAAAACGAATGACCTTGATAAATTCGAAATGAAAGAAGCCACCGTCAATGCGTGGAAATCCTTTGTAGCCTACGAAAATACCTATACCAAGAACAGTCTCGTGTACCAGCAGAATATCCGGCAAACCGGGGTTGATGAATTTCTCTCTGCACTAAACACCGAATCAGGAAAGTTCCAGAAAGATGTGGAGGACCTCGCGAAAACAAAGAATATTGACCGGGACCTTATTAAGGCGCTCAACCGCCGGCTGGAAAATGAAAAGACCACGATGACCGAAGTCCAAAAATACTACGGTAACCTGGAGAAGATCGGCAAAAGCAACCAGCCGGACAGTCTCAAAAGGGCGGCCATTATCAATGAACTGGATCGCTGGAATGGTTATTATAAAAGTCTTTACCAAACTGCGGTCAATGATATCAGCGAGATCGCCAAGACCCTTTCTGAAAGATACCTTCAGCAATTTTCCATGAATGATTTCCTGGTCATCCAGATGATGCCCCAGGTCATAAAAAGCAACGACTCGCTGATCAATGTGCTGAAAGGTATTAACCCGGAACCCGATACGGCTGCTGATAACACAACAGGGATGATCGATATCAAAAAGATCATTGGCGACTGGAAAGACAAAGCGGACAAGCTAACACTGCAGGAGGATCACAAAATGAGCTATGAACTTTCCACCGGCTATAAGGCTAAGGGTGGCTGGACGATCGAAAACAATGAACTGCGATTGAACGAGATCGGTGCTGCTGGTAAACAAAAAAACACATGGTACTTCAAGCTGAGCAAAATAGAAATGAACTCTTTCACTATGACCCGGGACGGTCCGCCGTTTGAAACCTATCATTTCACCCGCGTCAATTAATACCACTTTCCGGTAATCAGCCCTGCTGTTATTTTAACTATCTTCAACCCATGCTTGTGAAGACATTTGGCAGTGCGGTGTACGGAGTAGAAGCAATCCCTATTACCATCGAAGTAAATTGGCTGGACGGTTCCGGGAAGGATATGATGATCGTTGGCTTGCCGGACAATGCAGTGAAAGAAAGCCTGCACCGGGTGGAAAGCACGTTTAAAACCAATAGCTATGATGTTCCCCGCACCAAAGTGGTAGTGAACCTGGCGCCGGCTGATATCAAAAAGAACGGAACTTCCTTTGACCTGCCGATTGCATTGGGTATTCTTGGGGCCTCGGGTCAATTGTCCGGCAAGGATGCATTAAGTAATTACGTGATCATGGGCGAACTGGCCCTGGATGGCGAGATCCGCAGTATCAAAGGAGCCTTACCCATCGCGATACAGGCAAGAAAAGAAGGTTTTAAAGGATTGATCGTTCCGAAAACCAATGCCCGCGAAGCCGGTATGGTGAATAATCTGAAAGTTTACGGCGTCAATCATATTAATGAAGTGATCGATTACTTTGAAAACGATGAGAAAGGACTGGAACCGGTGTGGGTGAACACGAGAGAAGAATTTTTTCATTCGCAATACGATTTTGAAATTGATTTTGCTGAAGTCAAGGGACAGGAAAATATCAAACGGGCGCTGGAAATAGCTGCCGCAGGCGGACATAATGCTATTTTAATTGGTCCGCCCGGTGCCGGTAAGACTATGCTAGCTAAACGATTACCGACCATTCTTCCCCCGCTCTCGTTGCAGGAAGCATTGGAGACCACTAAAATTCATTCAGTGGCGGGGAAGCTTCCTGGAAATTTAACGCTTGTTTCGAAAAGCCCGTTCCGTTCCCCACATTCTACCATTTCTGATGTTGCAATCCTAGGTGGACGCGGCATAACCCACACCGGCGAAAACCCGCAGGCGCGAAAAGGAATTTT
>CAYSIU010000335.1:0-3840 GCA_964431095.1 uncultured Chitinophaga sp.
ACACCAGCGTAGGACCGGTTGACCTCCTGAACTATGAGAACACGGATATGCTATTTTTTACCAATGGAGCACAGAGAATGACAATTAAAAATACCGGGGAACTGGATTTTTTCAATGCCCTGAGACCGGGTGGCAATGCAGGTACGCTGAACCAGGTGCTGGCATCCAACGGCGCTGGTGTAGCTCCCGCTTGGAAATCGGCGGCAGCAGCAGGCCTTGTAAGTGGCAGCGGTACTTTGAACTACATACCTAAGTGGACACCAAATGGAACCACATTAGGCAACAGCCAGGTCTTTGACAATGGTGTTGCGGTAGGAATCGGAACTGTTGCACCTGCTAACCTGTTTGAAGTCATAAATGGTGGAAACGTCAATGCCGGTAATTTTGTAAATACCAATGCTGGCAATACTGTTGGAGCATTAAGAGGACTGAATTCGGCTACCAATATAGGATCCTGGGGTGTACATGCTCTTTCTGTCAGTGGAACCGGTTATCCCGGGGAAGCTACTTATGCAGCACTTGTAGCTGCCGCAACTACCGGGGTGGGTATTATTACTTCCAGTCCATCCAATTATGGTCTTCGGGCAGGTTCTATAGGTAATAATGCTATTTATGGGGAAAACTATGGTACAATGGCCGGTGTGATGGGAGCAGGGCTCTTTGCAAACAGTTATGGAGTTGTGGGTAATGCAGCTGCCGGTACCGGAGCCGGTGGATATTTTACTGGGGGTACTACCGCTTTGAGAACTTTGGGTGGTGTACAACTTACTGGCATTGGGGAAGCTAATGGCTACATATTAACCAGCGATGCCAGTGGTAATGCAACCTGGCAGGACGCTACGGCCACAAGGGTCGCCTTTGCTGTAAGGGGAATTTCGGCCCCGGTTGCAGTACCTTTTTTTACTTGGGTGCCAATCTCACAATGGCAAACGATCGACTATGAGGAAGGAAGTTTTGGTAACTACAATGGTGGTACAGGCGAATACACTATTCCAAAAACGGGAAAATATCATGTGGCTGTCGAGGTTCTGTTTAATCAACCGGGCGCATCGGGAGGTGGATATGCAGGTGTGGGCATATTTGTAAATGGGGTTTCGATGGATGTAGGTGAGGATAATATGACCACCGCCAACCTTTTCTCAGGTATCAAGGCTACAGGTGATCTGAATTTGAATTCCGGTGATCTTGTTTCTATCCAGGTTTTCCATAATACTTCCGGTTCACCCATGATAGGCGCTAATTTTGATCATGCCATAACGAATTGGTGGTCGATACACCTGATTAAATAAAAAATAAAAAAAGAAAATAATATGAAAAAGTCAGTCATAACAATAGTTGCTTTGGTTGGATGCATTGGCCTCTCTGCCCAGCAAAGCCAAAGCAGCTCCACGAGCCCGTCAAAATCCCTGACAGTAGCGGAAGCCAACCGGTTAAACGGAAATAAAGAACCGAGTTACCAGGGCAAGATGCCCTATTCCCAATGGGTAGCTGAACAGAAGGCTTTACACCCACAGTCTTCACAAACACCCGTGGCACCAGTGGTGCCTGCACAATTTGTCCTCCACCCGCAGTCATGGGATGGCAAACCCGTAAATGCGGCACTTACACAAGATCAACTTAAGAATATGCAGACACAACAGCCTGTTGTAACAAAAGAAGAAGAAAAAACGGTCACCACCGTCACGGTTCCCGAGCCCGTTCCGGGAAGCAGGGCTTACAATGCTGGTGCTAATAAGTCTGTTCAACCGGGGCAGGATCCTTCTTCCAAACAATCACCGGCCAATAACACGCCGGTTGTGGAAAAACCGGTTATACAACAGGGTTCCAATGGATCACCGGACGTTACACCTGAAAATAAACCAGTGCCGGCAAAAAAACAGCAATAAAATATTGGGAGAAAACAAGACTGCTTTTTGATAAAAAAGAAGGCTCCGGGGAGCCTTCTTTTTATTTTAACCCTGTAGAGTATTTGTGAAAAAAGCTGACAACTTCTTTGTCAGCCTCCATTATAAGAATATTCAGAGATTATCCATTCTTTTTTGTAGTAGTTTTCCCGGGAGTCTTATTGCTGCCTTTTAAATTTTTTTCACAGGCATCCAGGTTTTGTTTGGCTCCTGCAAATTGAGGGAACAGTGTCAGTGCCTGCTGGAAATCGGCCTTGGCACCGGCAAAATTCTTGGCATCCATTTTTATAACACCCAGCAGGTTGGCGGCAGCGGCATTCACGGGAATGGCCTGCTGGCTACCATCGATATTGGTGAAATTCACCCCGATCTTTTTACTGGACGTATCGGCCAGCACGGCTTTTGCCGAAGCTTCACATTCCAAAGTGCGTTTTAACTGGTATTGACCCACCGCCAGTTTATAAATGTGGTAAGGATTTTTTGTCTTGGGAACCACCTGTTCATACAAGCTTACTGATGTTTTAGGATCACCCAACTCATCATAACACTCGGCTGCACGTGCCATGGCATCCACGTTGGCCGGCACGGCTTTATACACTTCTTCCGCAAGAACCAGTGCACTCACATAGGATTTGGCTGAGAAATACAGCATCGACAAAGTGTCTTTATAGATCAGGCTGTTGTCAACGGCAATAAATCCCTGCAGGGCATTGATGGCGACATTTATATCATTATAAGCGAGGGCCTGGTTATACACTTTCAGGTAGTGCTTTCGCAGAGCCGTACTGTCCTGCGCCGAACCAGCCGTTACGATCAGTAAACAGAAAAAAACCGGTACCAACTTTTTCATTCTTATTTTTTTGATTAGCGGATAAAAATAGTCCATCCTGTTTATATTTCACATTATTTTCATGAGCAAAGCAATAATTTGCAGTATGAACCTGAGAATCATGGCAGGATCAGTCCTGCTTGGGTTTTCATTAAACGGGATATGCCAGCAGCCCGATAGCTCCGCTGTCCGTGCGAAGGAAGATTCACTGGATAACGAGCGGCTCGCAAAAATGGTCAGCCTTTCCGAAGTCATTATCCGCAGTAACCTGAATGTAGCCTGGTTTATGGACCAGGTAAAAAAAGATACCAGTTTTTACAAAGCCTTTCGCAATCTTCACCTCCTGGGCTTTACCGCCTGGAACGATATTCGCATAAAAGATAAAAAGGGAAGAATCAAAGCGTCTCTGCAGAGCAAAACAAAGCAGGTAAGATCAAACGGCTGCCGGAACATGCAGGTGCTGGACGAAAACAGCAATGGCGATTTTTACAATGAGGATCACAATTACCGTTATTATACAGCCGAATTATATGCCGGTCTGTTCTTTACCCAGGGGACCGTCTGCGGGGAAAGTAATATTGTAAAGGGGGTCGACTTCAGTCCCCGTTCCAAATCCGGCCTGGCCAGGAATAAAGAACAGCTAAAGATGCTTTTTTTTAATCCCGGGAAAAAGATCCCCGGTATTCCCTTCATCGGCGATAAGATCGACATCTTCGACCCCGATCGTGCCGGTTATTATGATTTTTTGATCGACTATGGGGATTATGATGGGGAATCCTGTTACATCTTTTCAGTCTCTGCAAAAAAAGATCTCAGCGGCCGGGAAAAGAATAGCATTGTGATCGACAGTATGGTCACCTGGTTCAATACAAAGACCATGGAAGTGATGGCCCGTCATTATGATATGAGTTATGATGCCGGCGTGTATGATTTTGACGTGCACATGGAAGTGGAGATGACAAAATTCGGGTCTTACCTGGTGCCCCGGCTGCTCGGGTATATCGGTAACTGGGCAGTGGTATTTAAAAAGCGGGAGAGGGGTTGGTTTACAGATACTTTATTTGATTTTACGGAATAAGATAGTTGTCAGCCGGCAGACAGCAGTCG
>CAYSIU010000336.1:0-3833 GCA_964431095.1 uncultured Chitinophaga sp.
ATGCTTGCATGCGAATAGGTAAACCCTTCGTACGCGTCGCGTAGGTCACAGTGTGCATCGACCTGCAGGATACCGAATTCACCGTATTTTTCGGCAACCGCTTTCATATAGCCGAGCGGGGTGCTGTGGTCACCTCCGAGGATACCGACCAGTTTTCCTTTGTCGAGCAGTACTTTTGTTTGCTCGTACACCCAATTATTCAGGAACAACCCGCCTTCATTTACTTCTTTCAGTGTTTTGCACATGAACTGGTTGGCATCTACATCCTCACCCCGGGAAATGTAATCGATATAGAGCTCTGCTTCTTTGCGCAGGTAATCGCTTTTCATCAAAACTTTCTTGTCGCTGGGCCGGATATAGAATCCCTGTTGCCAGGCATCCGGCATATCAGGATCAAAAAGATCCACCTGCAGGCTGGCCTTGAAAATGGCATCGGGTGCGCGGGCCGTACCGGCTACATAACTTACCGTTACTTCCCAGGGTACAGGCACAATGATCAGCCGTGAATCCTCTTCCGTGGTGGGCAGGCCAAAAATATTATTATTGGGATTGCCCACGCTGTTGGGGTCGTAATGCAACAAATCCACCATATCTCGTGAAATTGAAAAGCCGTGCAAGTTAGGAAATTCAGTCAGCAGTTCGCAAATCAATCCTGGACTTTTTTGCACCCGTTCATGGTCCATTATCAATCGGGAATAGCATTCCCGTAGTCACTAATTTACCGCAGATGCGCAGCGACAGGAAAATGGGACACTATTGACCTATATGAACCGTCTGACGAATTTGAACATTCTGCTTCCTGCTTAGCTGTTTAAGATAGCTGACATGGGAAACAACTGCCAGTCTCATTTTGGGATATTCAAGATAGGGAAGGCCGAATTCTTCGCAGGCCTTTTTGATGATCTTGCTGATAGCCGGGTAATGTACGTGTGATATCCGGGGGAACAGGTGATGTTCTATCTGGAAATTCAATCCTCCCATCCACCAGGAAATAAGTTTGTTGCGGGTGGCAAAATTCGCGGTAGTCTTTAACTGGTGTATGGCCCATTCATCTTCCATTTTCCCGGTATTGGAATTGACCAATGGAAAACCGGTTTGTTCAACAATATGGGCAAGCTGGAATACAATACTTAAAATAAAACCGGCAACCAATGCGTATATGGTGAACCCGATCAACCAGGCAATAGGACCGGCCGTTAGGATCGGCAGGATCACAAATAGGAATGCATGAAGCAATTTAAAGGCCCAGAAAGAAAGGTGATCTGGTAGGGTCATTTTTCCAATCGGGGTCGGCCCGACCCTTCTGCGGAAATATTTTTTATAATCAGTAACGAAAACCCACCAAAGGTAAAGCAGGGAATAGGCGGCCCAGAAATACCAATGCTGGTAGCGGTGCACCCGGTAATGTTTTTGGGTTTCACAAAGCCTGAGAAAGGGTTTGGCTTCAATATCATCGTCCACGCCATCAATATTGGTATAGGTATGATGAACGATATTGTGCTTGGTCTTCCACATGAAATTATTGCCCCCCAAAAAATTCAACGAAAGACCGGCGAGATGATTCAGCCATTTATAGCGACTGAAGCTTCCGTGCATCCCGTCATGCATCACGTTAAAACCAATAGAAGCTGCCAATCCGCCGAGCAGGATACATTCTGCTACCCCCACCCATATCACCGGAGTGAAAAATACAAGGTGGATGTACAGGCAAAGAAAAGCAGCCAATAGCAAGATGGCTTTTATGAACAGTTGGTAATTCCCGGTGGGGGATTTCCCGACCTCCTTAAAGTACTCGCTGATCCTTCTTTTTAATTCGCTGTGAAAAGATATTGATGTGGGAGAGAATTTTGGGATTTTCATTTTATCATTGACTCCGGGAGCCAAAAGTAAACTTAAAAGACCAGAATGCGCAGCAAATTGATTAAATAACCTGCCGAAGCGTTCCAGGCAATTTTGCTGGCCTTTTGCTTCACTTTCCACTAACAGCCGTTCAGGTCTCGTTCTGTATTAATGCATCCAGGTTACGCAGACCGATTTTCTTCTCACTGATAAAGCCCTCGGCGTATTTCACGCCGATGCGTTTGCCAAACATCCTTGCCCGGGCGATCACACTGTCAATAAAATCGGGAGTAGAGATATAGGTTTGGGGGCCCTCCTGGCTGGCATTGCCGGTATAAAACTGGGTCGAATAGGCCTCGATGGCTTTCATCCTTTGATCAAAAACATCGCTGATATCGATCAGCAGGTCGGGTTCATGATACCAATCCTGTATATAATGCAATACATAGGAAGGCCGCCAGCGCGGCTGTTCTTTTCCATTCGCATCCTTTGTCTGGATCTTTGTAAGCCCGGATAAAAAGCAGGCTTCCGCGATCAGTTGACCGGCCCGGCCATGGTCAGGATGACGGTCGTGCAATACATTACCAATCACGATCTCCGGCTGGTATTTCCGGATGGCCGCGATGAGCTGTAATTTGTTGTCTTCATTGTTCTCAAAAAAACCATCCCGCATTTTCAGGTTTTCTCTCACTTTCACACCCAGGATCATCGCCGCATTGGCCGATTCCTGGTAACGTGTTTCTATATTACCTCTTGTGCCCAGTTCGCCCTGGGTGAGGTCAACGATCCCGACTTGTTTTCCTCTTTTTATTTCGTTGATGATGGTACCGGAACATCCGAGTTCCACATCATCCGGGTGAACACCGATGGCCAGTAGGTCAAGTTTCATATTCTATGCAGGTAATTATTTGATGGATGGGCAAAATTAGTCAAACTGAGTTAAGTAGTCTTGAGGCGTGAGTATCCGATATCCAGTATCCAGTATCCAGTATCTGACACTTAACACTATTTCCTGTAGGGGTTATTATACCAGGTGCCATCAATCTCTTTTACAATGCTCTCGATCTGGCGGTCCAGTTTGTTTTCTTTCAGGTCCCAATCCTGTTTCAGGTTACCCCCCACGAACCAGGCAACGGTCTGGTAAAACCGGGCATTGAATCCTCCTT
Organism: uncultured Chitinophaga sp.; assembly: GCA_964431095.1. Classification (GTDB taxonomy): domain Bacteria; phylum Bacteroidota; class Bacteroidia; order Chitinophagales; family Chitinophagaceae; genus JJ008. The sequence continues at coordinate 3,006 of CAYSIU010000336.1, forward strand.
TGTATTCTTTGATGATCTCGTAACAATCATTTCCCGTTTGCCGGTTGATCAGCTTCATCAATATTTTACCCTGGTAAACAGAGAGGTTTGTAAGCGGTTCGGTGAATTGCTTGCGCAATTCTTTTTCTCTGGATTTGATATAGGCTTTTCTTATTTTTTTTGAATCCACATTTACCAACCGGGCATTGATATCGTTGATCGTTACACCTGCGATCCTTGCATAAGGATAAGTGACATATACTGCGTTTCGCAGCCGGGTCCATTCCTCGATGAATTTAGCAAGTTTATCCGGCGACAGGTTCGACACCCATACCATTTCCAATTCTTTATAATTGACGATCTCGCCCTGGTACCAGATGGCCGGGACCTCGATGGTATCATTGGGCCCCCATTTTTTTCTTTGATCCTTCATCTGCCGGAGGGCATAATCAGCGGAGTCTTTTGCTGGTTCCGGTAACTGTATCTGGGCCATGAGCCCACTGGCAGTCAACAGGAGAAATTGCAAAAGCAGCGCCGTTCTTTTTCTATGGAATGCCCGTACACACATGTACCTGCAAAGTTATAAAACAGGAGCTTTTTTTTACAACCAACCATAAAACTACGGCCAATGCTGTTTTGGAAAAGCTAAAATTATGACTTCACGGCGCTGATGCGGTTTAAGTGGATCCGGCGGACCATGCTGATAATGATACCGGTGGCGGTTATAATGACGCCAAGCCAGAGCAGGTTTATAAAGGGGAACTTATAGGCTTTCAGTGTCACGTATTTTAAAATGGCATTGGACTCTTTTACTCCAAGCTCGATAGTCTTATCCGGGTTCACCTTTTG
>CAYSIU010000337.1:0-3817 GCA_964431095.1 uncultured Chitinophaga sp.
TAGCCTTATCAAATCATATGAGCATGTATGTTCAATAAGTTTGGGAAATACGGTCATGTGGGCGCCCGAAAGAATACTGATACCGATAGCGTCCACATCCTCCTGCAAAGCGGCAGTTACCACCATTTCTGCTGTTTGTCTGAGCCCGGTGTAAATGACTTCCATGCCGGCATCCCGGAGGGCGGTGGCGATCACTTTGGCGCCGCGGTCATGACCATCCAGCCCCACTTTGGCTACCAAAACTCTGATGGGTCTTTTCATATACAATTTGCGGGCTCAAAAATACAGCTCTTTGCGCAAGGTCGTAAATTGGGCCATGAAATTCAGGATATTCGGAAATACGGACATGCTGGTAAGCGAAGTGGGTTTTGGCGCCTGGGCGATTGGTGGAGGAGCCATGATCGGTTCAACGGCCATCGGTTGGGGTAAAACGGATGATGCTGTTTCCGAAAAAGCCATTTATGCCGCCCTTGATGCAGGGATCAATTTTTTTGACACAGCCGATATTTATGGGTTGGGTCACTCCGAAGAATTACTGGGAAAAACTATCGGTAATAAAAAGGACATCCTCATTGCCAGCAAAGCAGGAAATGTGGCACGCCATGACCAGTTCACGGTAGATTATTCCGCCGAACATATTATGAAGGCCTGCGAAAGATCGCTACGACGGTTGAAACGAAACGAAATAGATCATTACCAGTTGCACTCGGCAAGAGTATCTCATTTACAAAATAGAGAGTGTATCGATGCGATGCAATTGTTGCAAAAGCAGGGAAAGATCAGGCACTGGGGGCTGTCGTTGAATACATTCGACCCTTTGCCTGAAGCTGAGTTTGTAATGGAAAGGAATACGGGAAACGGTTTTCAAATGGTGTTGAACCTCTTAAATCAAAAAGCATTGCCATTATTGAAACCGGCCGCTGAAAGGGGCTATGGCATTATTGCAAGGATGCCGCTGCAATTTGGGTTGCTGACAGGTAAATTTGACCAGCAGCTGGCCTTTGCTGACAATGACCACAGGAAAAACAGGCTGACAAATGAAATTATATCCGCCAGTGCCGCCGCATTGCAACCGGTATGGCAGCTATGTAAAAAATATGATTGCAGCAAAACCCAATTGGCATTGAGTTATGTATTAAGTCATGAGGAGGTTTCAATTGTAATACCGGGTATGCGTACCCCGGGGCAGGTGGAGGGAAATATACGGGGGTTATTTTCATTGGACGAAACAGATAAAATCTTCATTGGGGAATTGGGAAGCACCGAATTCAGTACTGTGATGGAACTCATCCGGCAAAAGGGTTGATCTGACGCCGGAATTGCTTTTGCATTTCTTTCAGCCCCTCTTTTGCCAGCGTAAGATCAACGACCAGTACGCTTCGGCCTTTTTCATGGAGAATAACCGATAGATCCCGATAACAAGTATATCCTGCAATAAAAAGAATTGAAAATATCCGGTTCTATTCACCATTGACCATTGACGAGCTGAATACCTCCAGCGCTCTCTTTATCCTGTCAATGGTCTCGACTTTTCCCAACAGTTCAGCAATCACAAATACCGGGGGTCCGAACCTGCCGCCTACCAGCATGATACGGAGGGGGAGTTGCAGTTCTCCGGGTTTGATCTTCTTTTCGGCCGCTAATTCTTTTAAAAGTGACTCAAGGTTAACCGCATTCCATTCAGTGGTTGAGCCCAGTTTTTTAATATAATCTGCAAAGAAAGTTTTTTTGTCATCATTCCATTTCGGTTTCACCGCCTCCATGTCCCATTGGGCGGGAGGCTGAAAAAAGAACGAAGTCTGCTCCGCAAAATCAGTAAGTAAGGCGCAACGGTCTCTCACAACGGCGATTATTTTATCCATGTAAGGTTCATCATAATCCCCCTGTTGCAAAAAATGGTTAACCTGCGATCGTAAATCCGGAACCCGCAATCGTTTGATCCATTCATGATTGAACCATTTCGCTTTTTCATAATCGAACCTGGCTCCCGCGCTATGCACTCTTTCCATCGAAAATTTTTCCACCAGCTCTTCTTTGGTAAATATTTCCTGTTCCGAACCGTCGTTCCAGCCCAGCAAGGCCAGCAGGTTGATAAAAGCTTCCGGTAAAAAACCTTTTTCTTTAAATCCCTCGGTCAATTCACCGGTCTTTGGATCTGTCCAACTCATGGCAAAAACAGGAAAGCCATATTTGGCCGCATCCCGCTTACTCAATTTGCCATTAGGACCCAGGATCAGGGGAAAATGCGCCCACCTGGGCATTTGGTCCAATCCAAACAGGTATTTCCACAGCAAGATATGGACCGGGCTTGACGATAACCACTCTTCTCCGCGGAAAGCGTGAGAGATTTTCATCAGATGGTCATCTACCACCACAGCGAGATGATAGGTAGGCATGCCGTCTGCTTTCAGCAATACTTTATCATCCACCAGGGAAGTATCAAAATGAACCTCGCCGCGGATCATATCAGTGAAAGAGACAGTTTCTTTTTCCGGCATTTTAATGCGAATAACAACACCCGTACCTGCCGCCAGCAGATCTTTTATTTCATCGGCCGCAAGTGTAAGAGAATTCCGCATTTTCAACCGGATAGAATGATCATACTGAGGGGAAGGGTTATGTTCCGTTTTAAGATCATGCCGCATCTTTTCCAGCTCTTCAGGAGTATCAAATGCATAATAAGCATGTCCATCTTTTACCAACTGTTCTGCATATTGCCGGTAGATCTCTTTTCTTTCACTTTGACGGTAAGGGCCATAATCCCCTCCGTGCTGAACGCTTTCATCGGGTTCCAGCCCGCACCATTTCAGGCAATCGAAAATATATTTTTCGGCTCCCGGCACATAGCGGCTCTGGTCAGTGTCCTCGATCCTGATGATAAAGTCTCCACCGTTTTTTTTGGCAAACAAATAATTGTACAATGCAGTCCTTACCCCACCCAGGTGGAGGCCTCCCGTGGGAGAAGGAGCGAAGCGCACACGAATTCGTTTGCTCATAGGAACAAAGATAGTTATCAGCCGGCAGCCTGCAGTTGATAGGCTGGCTGCACTGAAATCTGTCAAATGTAAATACCAACCTCTTACTGTTTACTGTCTGCTGTAAACTGTAACTTGTGTTTGTTATGAACTATTTTACCAAAACTCCCTGGTGGCTGAAGAAAATTTTTCCGAAGAGGGTATGGCATGTTGATACTAATGAGAAAAATATTTACCTCACGTTTGATGACGGCCCGCATCCCGAAGCGACGCCGTTTGTGCTCGATGAATTGAAAAAGTACGACGCACGGGCCACTTTTTTTTGCGTGGGCAAAAATGTACAGACCTATCACGCAGTTTATGAACGGATATTGGATGAAGGTCACAGTGTAGGCAATCATACACAGCATCATCTGAACGGGTACAAGACCCCGAATGACAAATATCTTTCGGATATCCGGGAGGCAGCCAGGTACATTCATTCCGAGTTGTTTCGCCCCCCTTTTGGCAGGATGAGGTCATCGCAGGCTAAAATGCTGAAAGATCACAACATTGTAATGTGGGATGTTTTAAGCGGGGATTTTGATCATTCGATACCAAAGGAGAAATGTGTTAAAGGGGTCCTGTCGAAAGCCAAAAATGGTTCGATCATTGTGTTCCATGACAGTGAAAAGGCGTGGGAGAGGATGAGCTACTGTTTGCCGCTTGTGTTGGAACATTTCAGCAGTTCTGGATATGCCTTTTTGGCAATTTCCAGCGGGAAACCAGTCATTCCCTTTATAAAAAGTTAGGGCCTGGGTAGAAACCCTGGCCCGTTTTTAATCCGTACCCTATGAAAACTG
>CAYSIU010000338.1:0-3811 GCA_964431095.1 uncultured Chitinophaga sp.
ATCAGTTTCTTTTCTCCACGGTCGTGCAAAAGATCAGCTTCGTCAGTTTTTTGCTACACCTCTTCTGTGGGGGATGAGCCTGTTGTTCTTTGTTCCGCTTGTTTCGGGTTTGTGGAGCAGCGATAAAGAGCAATGGCTGTCGATCATCCGCATCAAGCTGCCCCTGTTGTTCTTGCCGCTTTCGTTTGCCGGGCCCATTCTTTTTTCAAAAAATCAATGGAACTCACTGGCCTTTATTTTCGTTATTGCAGTACTTGCAGGTACTGCCTGGAGCATTTTTCATTATGCCGCCGATAGCAGGGCGGTGAACGAGGCCTACCTGAAGGCCAAAAGCCTGATCACTCCGCTCAATGACGATCATGTGCGTTTCAGCTGGATGGTGAGTATGGCAACATTCTTATCGGGTTGGTTGTATATCATGAAAAGGAAAAAAGAAAAGACCGTTGCCCGGCTTTTGTTGATCATAACAACCTGGTTCATTGTTTATCTGCACCTGCTGGCTGCCCGGACCGGACTGTTTTCATTTTATATCGGGGTAGGGATATTGGTTGTTTGGTTTATGCTGAAAAAAATGAGATGGCAATACAGCGCCGTGCTATTGGTCGGGTTGATCGTACTTCCCTTCCTTGCTTATTATACACTTCCTACTTTTCAGAACCGGGTCCGCTATTTTAAATATGATCTTGGTTATTTTAAGAAGGCGCATTACCTGCCGGGGGCAAATGATGCTGTAAGGGTCATATCATTGAAGGCTGGTTGGAATATTATGCAGGATCATCCCCTGACCGGGGTTGGTTTTGGCGACCTGATGACCGAAACAAAAAAATGGTACCATACTGAATACCCGGAGATGCAGGAAACAGACCAGATCTATCCTTCCAGCGAATGGCTGTTGTATGGTGCCGGCTGCGGTATCCCGGGTCTCTGTTTGTTTGTACTGGCAATGTGCACTCCTTTTTTTGCGCAGGTGAAGGATAATCGTTTGTGGTGGATACTGAATGGCACCGCTGCATTCAGTTTCCTGGGCGATATCGGCCTGGAAGTGCAGTTTGGTGTTTTTATTTATTCTTTTATCGTTTTATGGTGGTGGAAATGGCTGAAAGAGGAAAAGATTGAATCTTTGTAACCCACTATGCGCCCCTTCTCAGTTGTGATCGTTTGTAAAAATGAAGCGGATATTATACCGCAAACACTGCAAAGCCTGCAGGGGTTGACGGATGATATCATTGTTTATGATAATGGAAGCACTGACGGTAACCGTCAAAAAACTGAGCCATTCAACGTGCATTTCAAGGACGGAAGCTGGGAAGGATTCGGAAGGACAAAGAGCAAAGCCAACCGGCTGGCAAAATACGACTGGATATTAAGCCTCGATGCGGATGAAGCCATTGATCAAACACTGAAACAATCATTATCGGACTGGAAGCCAGGGGATGAAAAAACAGTCTACAACATCCGGTTTAAAAATTTCCTGGGCAAGCGTCACATGCGATTCGGGGAATGGGGAAGGGACCACCATATCCGTTTTTTCAACCGCAACAAAGTAAACTGGGATGAAGCGCCCGTGCACGAAAGCCTCCGGTTTCCCGAGGGGGTCATTGTAAAAAAACTAAAAGGGTCCATCCTGCACCGCACCATGAAAGATATGAAAGACTACTCCGACAAAATGATGCGGTATGCCATTCTGAGTGCGGAGAAATATCACTTTCAGGGAAAGAAAGCCAACTGGTTCAAGATCCGGATATCGCCTGGGCTCGTATTTTTTGCCAATTACATTATAAAGCTGGGCTTCCTGGATGGATATGCGGGATATAAGAGCGCCCGGATGACGGCCTGGTATAGTTTTTTGAAGTATAGCAGGTTGAAAGAGTTGAACAGGGGAGAGGCAAATGGCTAGTCGCAAGCGGGTTGTTAATTCCCACGCGCCACTCACCACTCGCCACTAACTTTGCTGTATGACCAATTTCATTCCTATATTCCCTCTTGGCATCGTGGTGTATCCGGGGGAAAACCTGAACCTGCATATTTTCGAACCCCGGTACAAACAGCTTATTCAGGAATGTAATAGCGGGAAAAAATCGTTTGGAATACCTACGGTTATTGAAAACAAGATCCAGGATTATGGATCACTGGTGGAAATTACGGAGCTTTCGGCACAGTATGATAACGGCGAAATGGATATTAAAACGAAAGGCGTCAGGATATTCCGGGTGTTGGAGGTCATAAAAGAGGTGCCCGAAAAATTGTACAGCGGCGCTATTGTAAATTACCCCGATACCTATGAACAGGGCAACCCGGAACTGATGCGCAAAGTGATGAACAGCATCCGGGACCTTCACGGCTTGCTGAAAGTGAGCAAGGATTTTCAAAAAGAAGACAACGACCTGCGATCCTATGATGTGGCACACCACATCGGTATGTCGCTGGAAGAAGAATACGAATTACTCGGCCTGCTCGATGAAAGACAGCGGCAGGAATACCTGAAGCGCTATCTTGCCAAAGTGATACCGCTGGTGGCAGGAATGGAACAGCTGAAAGAGAAAATAAAATTGAATGGACATTTTAAAAATTTGAGTGGATTTGATCTCAAATAGATTACGATAGTCATACCGGTCACATCAATTAATAATTAACCGCTATATCTCAATGCCCGTTACATGCTGCTTTGATTTCGGCAATACCAGGAAGAAAGTGGCGGTCTTTCATGATGCAGAAATGAAAGAGGCCTTCCCATTGCCCGACGAACCGGTTGAAACGATCCAATCACTCATCCGGAAATATCAACCGGCAAAGGCCATTCTTTCATCCGTGATTGATCACGACCCGGCGATCGAACAGTTGCTGGCAGTGAATACGAAATTTCATAAGCTGAACCATCTTACCAAATTAGCCTTCACCACTCCCGTAGGAAAACCTCAGGATATCGGGGCGGACCGGCTGGCATTATCCGCTGCCGCGGTTCACGGTTTTCCAATGAGCAATAATCTTGTTATTGGTTTGGGTACCTGTATTACTTATAATTTTATTAATAAATATCATGAGTTTGTAGGCGGCGCCATTTCACCCGGGATGGAAATGCGGCTGAAGGCATTGAATTATTACACGGCCAAATTACCATTGATAAAGGGGGATAGTGATGTACCCCTGATCGGTTACGATACGACCACCAATATTCTTTCCGGCGTGGTGCTGGGCATGGCAAAAGAGATCGATGGATTCATTGACGCTTACCGCGAAAGGTTCCGGAACTTTAACGTCCTCTTAACCGGGGGTGATATTGTGTATTTGGCTTCGCATCTTAAAAACAAGATATTTGCAGACCCTGATTTAATATTTAAAGGTCTGTATGCGATTAGCGAACTCAATAACCACTAAGAAAATCAAGACGTTACACTGCTTCACTTTAACGCTCCTGGTTTTGCTTTTTACTGCTTTTGCCCCTGCTTTTGCCCAGGATAATTCACCTTATTCCCGCTATGGTATGGGCGACCTTGTGCCGCCTTCTTCGATTACCGGCAGGGGGATGGGAGGTGTTTCGGCGGGGTATGCCGATGTCCTTTCCATCAATTACAATAATCCCGCGTCTTTTTCAACTTTTGAAACCGGGCCACAGGGAAAATCAAAAAAGATTTCATCTGGCAGGGCCATACTCGATATAGGATTGAATATCGAGAACCGTGTATTAAAACAACAATCTCCCCCGGGAAAATTCACGGCCAGTAATCTCTTATTCTCTTCTGTTCTGGTGGGTGTGCCGAGTAACAAGACATGGGGCATTGCGTTCGGGATCAGGCCTATTTACGGTATCAAG
>CAYSIU010000339.1:0-3806 GCA_964431095.1 uncultured Chitinophaga sp.
TGCGATGGCCCCAAACCGATTTCGTCCTCTGCGCCGTTCATGACCTGGCTTTCCACATTGCGGATCTTCACTGCTGTCATTGTCTGCGGATCACCCAAAAGCGGGTAGATCGTGACACCTACTTTTGCCACCACCACTTTTTGCCCTGCCGCCACATTGGGTGCACCACAAACAATCTGCAAGGGTTCATTATTTCCGATGTTTACCCGGGTTAATGTCAACTTATCAGCGTTGGGATGTTTCTCTGTACTAAGTACTTCACCGATCAGTAATCCCTTTAATCCTCCTTTCACTTCCTGGTAAACATCCATGCTTTCCACTTCCAACCCGATCGAAGTGAGAATCCGGCTCAGTTTTTCCGGTTCGATGGTCTCCGGGATATATTCACTCAACCATTTGTAGGAAATCGTCATGGCGCAAAGATAGCGGAGAAGGCAAAAGGGACAAGTTACATACGGTAACAGACGGCATTGATATTCATTCCGGCGCCAACGGAAGCGAACATGACGACATCACCGGTTTGAAGATCATGATTATCCCAAAGGCCTTTTTTCACCATGTCGAACAAAGTGGGGATCGTGGCAACCGAACTGTTTCCGAATTTATGAATGCTCATGGGCATAATATGTTCGGGTATTTCGCGGTATCCATATAATTTGAAGAGGCGGCGGATGATGCCATCATCCATTTTTTCATTGGCCTGGTGGATAAAGATCTTCTTCAGTTGCTGAACGGAGATGGCTGCTTTGTCGAGACAATCCTTCATGGCCATCGGCACATATTGCATCGCGTATTCATATACTTTTCTTCCTTTCATTTTTATATACCGGATACGTGGATCGCTGTCCGGAAAATTGCTTTTGCCCAGGTACAGATAATAAGCTTCCTCGGTGCAATGACTCTGCACGCTCCAGGAAAGTATCCCGCTGCTATTGCCATCCCCCGTGCTGGCTTCTACCACGGCCGCACCGGCCCCATCCGAAAAGATCATACTGTCTCGGTCATATATATCCAGCACACGGCTCAATGTTTCTGTACCAATAACCAATGCCTTTTTGGCAACACCCGCTTTGAAAAAGCTGTCAGCCTGGATCAGCCCCTGTACCCAACCTGGACAGCCAAATAAGATATCATAAGGAACGCATCCCGGGTTTTTTATTCCCAATCCTTGTTTGACCCTTGAGGCCAGGGCCGGAAGGACATCTGTTTGGATGGTGTGTTTGACAACATTCCCGAAATTATGCGCCAGGATGATCTGGTCCAGCTGTTCCGGGTCTATGCCACTATCTTCGATCGCCAGTTTTGCGGCGATGATCGCCATATCGGAAGAATTGATTTCATCGCAGGCATAACGACGTTCTTCAATGCCGGTGATTTCCTGGAATTTTTCCACGATCTCACGGGGGTCTGTCTCAATCAGCTGGTTGTCCTCCGCGTAAAAATTTTGCGCGGTAAAATCCCGGTTGGTTTTTATAACTTCAGGGATATAACAGCCGGTCCCGGTAATGACGGTTCTTACACTCATGTTTTAATTTTAGGAAATGGACAGGCAGACAATCCCCCTAAAGATAAAACATAAAGCCACTAACAAATGTTTGAATAAAGAATAAATTTCAAACCCCGGCTGTACCCTGCATTTATCTATCTGCAGCAAATGAAATGGAAAGCCTTAGTCATCCTGGCGATCATCATCGTTTCACTTTTCCCGCTTTACCTGTTTTACAAATACCTGCAACAGGTGATGCGGCCGAAAGAATCCCTGCGAAAATTTCTATTCTTCCTGATCATCATATTTGCCCTGGTATTTGCTTATACTTTTTTGCTCGGCTTTCTCATCCGGCTTCTGTTCCCTGGGGCATAGCCATATATTAGAGTAACTAGTACTCAATAGAGTGAGCTGAATCTCCGGCACTGAATACTATATAGTTCTTCTTATTTTTACCACTTAAACATACTGTTATGGCAAATGACCTGCTGAAAGGGAAAAAAGGTATCATCTTCGGAGCACTGGATGAGAGATCTATTGCATGGAAGACAGCGCTGCGTTGTTACGGCGAGGGGGCCCGGTTGGTACTCACGAACGCCCCGGTGGCCCTTCGGATGGGAGAGATCAACAAACTGGCTACAGCTTGCGGGGACGCACCTGTGGTGGGTGCGGATGTAACCAATATGGACGACCTGAAAATCCTTTTTGAGAAATCGATGGATCATTTTGGCGGCAAGATCGATTTCCTGCTCCATTCCATCGGCATGAGCCTGAACGTAAGGAAAGGAAAACATTATACCGAAATGAACTATGAATGGAATCAGAAAACACTGGATATATCCGCCATGAGTCTTCACCGCGTGCTCCGTACCGCCTGGGACCTGGATGCACTGGAGGAATGGGGGAGCGTGGTTGCACTGACTTATATCGCTGCACAACGGGTATTTCCCGATTATAATGAAATGGCGGATGCCAAAGCGTTACTGGAAAGCGTGACCCGTAGCTTTGGCTATCATTATGGAGTAAAGAAAAAAGTAAGAGTGAATACCGTTTCACAATCCCCGACAAGAACAACGGCCGGTAGCGGAGTAAAAGGATTTGACGGGTTCATTAATTATGCCGAAGCAATGAGCCCGCTGGGCAATGCTACAGCGGAAGATTGCGCTAATTATTGTGTTACCCTGTTCAGCGATCTTACAAAATATGTGACGATGCAGAACCTCTTTCATGATGGTGGCTTCAGCTTTACCGGGGTGACACTCGGCGTGATGGAGAAGATGGGTTAGTTATCGGCAGGCAGTCAATGCTGCGTTTTTAATATTCGTCTTCGTTGAAAAGAAAATCATCCTGGGTAGGATAATCGGGCCAGATATCTTCGATGGTCTCGTACACATCCCCTTCATCTTCCAGTTCCTGGAGGTTTTCAACTACTTCGATCGGGGCGCCGGAGCGTATGGCATAATCGATCAACTCATCTTTAGTGGCCGGCCAGGGAGCGTCTTCCAGGTACGAGGCTAATTCTAAAGTCCAGAACATCTTCTCAGGGTTTAAATACTTGAATAAGGTTTTTTGCTCCCGGTCGGGAGGAGGAAGCCCCTAATTTTTCGCAAAAGTAGCTGTATTAACGAATTTTCCAAATCCTTAGTTGCAGAAGGCACTTTGAATAATTTCTTAAATGACAAGTCGTTCAAAAGGCCTTTTTTGCAGATGGGTTCCTTTTAGGATATTTGATCGGATAAACTGATCATTGGCCATGCTAAAAGGGAGAAATATTTATAAACGTTACGGCTCGTTGGAAGTGTTAAAGGGGGTAAATATCGAGATCAACCCTGGCGAAGTTGTATCGATTGCCGGACCTTCCGGGTCGGGCAAAAGCACTTTGCTGCATATTTTAGGTACGTTGGACAAGGCGGATATCGGGGAAGTGAGTATGAATAACACCGTTATTAATACCTTAAGTGCTAAGAAACTGGCGGCATTCCGGAATAAACATATCGGCTTTGTCTTTCAGTTTCACCACCTGTTGCCGGAATTTACCGCCCTGGAAAATGTCTGCATCCCGGGCTGGCTGGCCGGCAGGAAAAAAAATGTTGTAAAAGAGAAAGCCATGGAGCTTCTCAAAGGGCTGGGTCTTGAGGACAGAACAGGAAATAAACCCGGCCAGTTATCCGGAGGTGAACAGCAACGTGTAGCCGTGGCAAGGGCCCTGATCAATAACCCCGATATTGTTTTTGCGGATGAACCCAGCGGCAACCTTGATTCTGCGAATGCCAAAGAACTGCACCAGCTTTTCTTTGACCTGAGAAAACAGTTCAACCAA
>CAYSIU010000340.1:0-3804 GCA_964431095.1 uncultured Chitinophaga sp.
CACCAGGATGGTGATGCCCTGCTGTTGCAGGTCTTTCAGCATTCCCCAGAATTCCTTCCTGGAAACCGCATCTACCACGGTCGTTGGCTCATCCAGAAACAAGACGGTGGGTTTAGAGATCAGGGCGCAGCTCAGCGCCAGCTTTTGTTTCATGCCTCCGGATAATTTTCCCGCCCTGCGGTGTTTGAAAGGTTCTATCTGGTTATAGATATTTTTAATCAGGTCATAGTTCTTTTCAATACTGGAACTGAATACCGTGGCAAAAAAATTCAAATTCTCTTCCACCGTAAGATCCTGGTACAACGAAAACCGCCCGGGCATATACCCCACTGTTTTTCGTATCGCCTTATAATCCTTTACCACATCCAATCCTTCCACAGTTGCCCGGCCGCTATCGGAAAGCAAAAGAGTGGTAAGGATCCTGAATAAAGTGGTCTTTCCCGCCCCATCCGGACCGATGATGCCAAATAATTCCCCTTTGGATACCTCAAAGGAAACATCCTTCAGTGCTTCAACTTCTTTTTTCTTGCCATACGCCTTGCTGATCTTATCTGCCATTACAGGTCCCATATCATTTGAATTTTACTTCGCCATACATGCCGATCTTTAAATAGCCATCGTTGAGGACATTCACTTTGATGGCATACACCAGGTTCGCTCTTTCTTCTTTTGTCTGGATAGTTTTGGGCGTAAACTCTGCTTTATCGGAGATCCAGGTGATGGTTCCCGGGAATTGCCTGTATTTTTTGGCGCTACTATCCACCAGCACTTTCACCGCCTGGCCTAATTTTACCTGGGATAACTGTGTGCCGGTGATATAAGCTCTTAATTTCAGCACAGAAAGGTCAGCGATCTTATACAAAGCTTTCCCGGATGAAATGATCTCCCCGGTCTCGGCATATTTTGTCAATACGGTGCCATTGATAGGGTTATCGATCGCTGTTTTTTTCAACAGGTCGGCAATTTGCGCCTCTCGTTTCCGGAGAGGCATGCCCTGGCTGAGGATAGCCCGGTTCTGGGTGCTGACATTATTTTTCTGCACCAGGATCTGTTGCTCCGTTACATCCATTTGCTTTTTTACCACGTCCACCTGGGCATTGATATCATCCAGTTGCTTACCCGTGGCAGCATCCTGCTTCAGTAGGTTCTCGATCCGGGTTTTTTCGTGAAGTAAATTGTCCAACTGCGACTGCTGCACAGTAAGTTGATCTTGCAGCAATTTTACCTGGGGTCCTTCATTAACCGTTTGTTGCCCGAGTGCATGAATGGTGGCTTCTACTTCCTCTTTCTGAAGATTGAGTCCTGTGGAGTCGATCAGGCCGACAATACTGTCCTTGGTCAATATAGAGCCCTCTTCGATATTCAGGGCCAGAATCCGGCCACTGGCCAGGGAAGAAACCACGACTTCCTCCGCTTCAAAAGTCCCGGAAGCATCAAACTTGCTCCTACTTTTGTTGCACGAAACAAAGAGCAGCCCGGCTGCGATAATCTTTATACCAAATTTTGTATTCATACTCCTTTTATTTATCTAACTATTATTGATGACTTTTACAACCGACTCCTCATTTCCTACTGTTTTCCTAAAATCGTCTGGTAAGCGATCTGCGCCTGTAACAACTGCACCTGGTGTGTGATCAGTAATTGGCGGGCCTGGTCTTCGGCATTCACTTCTGTCAGGAAATCATTAGTGGTGATCACACCATTCTCCAGTTGCGCTTTGGCAGCATCCGTCACCGTTTTCCGCAAGGCAATGATATCGTTGTCCGAAGCGATCAATTGCCCGAGCTTGTCGATCTCCGATTGTTGTTGTTTCAGCTGTGTATTCGTGTTCAACAGGAATGTTTCTTTCTGAACTTCTACCATTTTCTTATTCAGCTCCACCTGCTGTTTATCTTTTTTCTTTGTGTAAAGTCCACCCAATGACCAATTGAGCCGGACCCCGGCGATATAATAAAGTGCGAAATCATTCTTCAATACATTCAGACCGGGTTTGCCATAACCTCCCTGGACAAAGAGGCTGGCCTTTGGCTGGTTGCGGGCATTGATCAGTTTATCCTGCTGGTTGATCAATGCTGACTGGTTACTGTACAATTTCAATTCGGGTCTGCTGATCTCCGGGCCGATAACGGCTGACACAACCGGTTTTTCCAATTGAACATCTTCCGGTAATGGTTGCCCGATAAAAAGCGATAAAGCGTCGATCAAACCCTTCCGAGATGCTTTTACCTCAATGGCCCGCTGTTCTGTTTTCAGCAACTCGGCTTTCAGCATGTTCAGGTTAGATTTGAACGCTACTCCATTCTGCACCTGGGCTTCTACTCGTTTGATACCGGTCTCCAAGTCGGCTTTTACAAGGTCAACCTGTTTCACCTGTTCGTCGAGATAAAGGATACTGAGGAACAATTGATTGATCCTTTCCCTGAGCTGGTATAATTCCACCTCCACTTTCTGGTCCTCAACGGAAGCCGAAAGCTGCGCCGTGGTCTTTTGCTCCTTTGTGATCCCCCCATCATAAATAAGCTGGCTCACATCGGCCACCAACTTGTATTGATCTTTGGAGGGAGGCACAATGCTGAACCCGGGTAGCGAAACCGTGACCCTGGTCACATCCGACTGGTAATTAGCCTGTCCACTGAGTGCGAATTGCGGTAAAAAACCTTTTTGCAGGTTATCTACACTGATAGCCGCAGTTTGCCTGATGAGATCCTTTTGTTTTACTGCTGGGTAATTTTTTTGCGACAGGTCATAAGCTTGTGCGAGCGTAAGCTTTTGTACAGGCTGTCCAAAACAGGCAACAGATACCAGGAGCCAACCCACTAAAAAACAATGTTTCATATTCATTATATTTAAATTAACCATACGGTTAATCCTCGATCAAAAAATCATTTCTCAATGGCGCTCCGGATAAAAGCAGGGATTTCTTTTTTACGCTGCTCCATGGCTTGCCTGAACTGCAACTCATCTAACTGGAGATTCCGCATGGTCATGGGTTTTGCTACGAATGGAAAGATCGTCATCGCGATAAGATTCAGCAGAAGGTGGAGGGGGCTGATCCTTTTGATGGTCCCTTTTTTAATTTCCCTTTCGATCTGTTCCAGGAACCTTCCTGGCTTGGGAAGATTATCCTTGCCCCAGATCTTGTACAGGAACTGGTCGGGATCCCGGTTGATCTCATTCATTACAAACCAGGGCAGGTAAGGGTTTTCCAGTATTTCGTCAATGTATTCATTTACAAACTTTTCGATTTTGTCAAACAACGGGTCATCTGACTGGAAGATCCTGTTGATCTTGGGAAAGAACTTCTGGGCCTCGGCTGAAAAAATAACTCCGAAGAGTTTTTCCTTATCCTTGAAATAGTAATGCAGCAAGGCCTTATTCATACCCGCTTCATCGGCAATATCCTGCATCCGGGCTCCCGCCATTCCTTTACTGGTAAACACTTTGCGGGCGGCTGCCAGTATTTTCTCTTCGGCCTTCAGGTCCTTTTTTTCTTTCTTCTTTTTAACCATATAGTTTAACCAAATGGTTAACAAAAGTAGAAAAAAAGGATTACCTGCAAAATATTTTTTCGGTAAATGGAAGGTTGAAGGCTGCAAGCTACTGGCTGCGGGCTGCAAGCCACCAGCTTCGGGCTGCGGGCTGCTGGCTGTAGGCTGCGGGCTGAAAATTGATTGAATTACTCGGCCCAGCTCATCACATAATCCTTATTCTCAATCTCCAGTGCCTGTTTGGTCAGCATCAGCGGCCGGAATGTGTCGACCATCACTGCGAGCTCTTTTGTCTCTTTGGCCCCGATGCTTTTCT
>CAYSIU010000341.1:0-3786 GCA_964431095.1 uncultured Chitinophaga sp.
TAAACTTTTTTGTGCTCCCCGGGTAGCCTGCCCCTGGCCCGAAAAAGCATTCAATGGATTTTATTTTGCCATTGTTGAAAGTATAATACTCGGTGTTGCGGACGGTATTGTTATCGGTTGTAGTAATATTGTAAATAGCGAATCCGCAGTGGCCTTGAACAATAATTTTAGAGAATTCAACCTTTTTGAAGAATTGGGACGTCCCCCAACATCTCTCTTTGTAAGTTGCCAGGGAGATGTGGTTATCACCGGCCGGGCTTGTGAATGTAAAATCATCAGCAAACTGACTGGCAACCATGTTCCAATCTTTCTTTTCAAATCCCAGAAGATAAGTCCTGATAAGTTTCTCGGCTTTTTGCGCATTGGAAGAAACTGCCATACCGCAAAGCATAACAGAAAGTAGAATGAGTTTCATATATAATTTTAGGTAAGACAAACGAATTTTGGTTTTCCGTACAAAAAAGGGGACTTTTTTTAAGGATGGGTATTTTTAGAAGTCCCTTCTGCTAAAAAATCAACAGACATATATTGGGGGGCTATTTAGAATCAACTATTTGCCCCAAATCCTTTAGTAGATAGTTTGAACTATCTATTATTGGAGCTACAAATACATTATATGTGTTTTACGCTTACGTTCTTAAGAGTGTAAATCATACGTTTTATTGTAAGAGTCATTGTGATAATTTAGAATTGAGATTAAAACAGTACAATTCCAGACTGACTGAATTCATTGGTAAATAAAAATGGCTATCATGTGTTGACCATTTTATGATAACCATTGCTGATCCTGAAATTATGTTTATCTTACCGGGACTAAATCAACTATTATGGAAAAAGTCACGGTTCCTATCCGGAAGGCAAGTAAATTTTTGCTTTTTCCCTGGGGTTTATTGTCGATTATTATCATACTTGTATTAAATGTAGCCGTCAGTAACAGTTGGTTCGGGAAGAACTGGAGCTGGGTAGCCCTGGTGCTGATCATCCCCGCTGCCATCCTCGAAAATTTCAAGATCGGTTATACCACCATGCAGATCATGTTTCTGAAAGTGATCTATTCACTGATATCCTATATGGTCGTGGGTATGGCCTTTGGTGCAGCCATCGCTGGCTGGCACCTCGAGCATTTCCAGAAGATCGTTAATATCGAGCGGATCACATTGCCCTGGTATGTATTGCTGGCCCTCGTGATCATGCTTTTGATCGATGTAGCGCAACTTTTCAGCATGCTGAAAGCGGTAAAAAGGTCGTTTATGCAATTCGATCCTGACAACTGATCCCGGTCAGTACTGCTTCCACGCTGCCTGCAAAAAAGGCAGGGTCGGCAACGAAGCAATAACCTTCAACTCATCTTTCAGCGAACTTTCATTATCCAAAAACCTCAGCACCCGCTGGGGTTTATTTTTTTTGAATAATAATGTGAATATTCTTTTTCCCGGCACCTTATCATAATAAAGTATATGCAGCAATGTGTTGTCATAAAACCGGAATCGCTTTGCCGTGAGCGGCAGTTGACCCAATGGCTTCCCGGCAAGGAGCTGCCACAGGATCTGCTCGGATTGCTTCTGAATGAAACGGAACGTGTACCCGCTGGAAGCCTTCGTCTGGCCTCCGGCCGTGCCGATCTGCCAGCCGTGCCCGTCAAAGCGTAATTTTTCATTGGTCATCGGGATCACACCGAATTCTTCTTCTTTTATCCGATAATTGTCAATAGTGAGAAATGTTTTAATATAATCCCTTAACCCGGCATCATATTGTGCTTTGGCTAATAATTCCCTGCTAAACAAAGTATATTCCACCAAAGCCGTTCTGTCATTGAATGGTAGCACGTAAGCAAATGTGGTACCCTGATCCTGCTTCACCCTGAAATCCATCATGGTGGCTTCTCCAGGTTTGAAAACGGGTTGATCTGTTTCAATGACCCACCCTTTGAAATGCTGGAGAAGCCGAAGAATCTTTTTGTCATTTATCGCCGGTTCATAAACAGAATTGAACACCATTGGTTCACCCAGGTTGAAGGATTGCCCGCCCAGGATAAAAATCGTTCCTTCCCTATGAATGTCCCATTTATCAATAGTTGCATAGACTATTTCAATATTATTTTGTTTTTCGATTTCGCGGAAACAATACTGATAAAAATCAATACCCCTTATCATCTTATATTGATAGGGGGCAATGTTCATTACAGAAAAATAATCATCGCTTAAAAATGAGATCTTGTCCCATTTCCGGTAAACGATCTCCTCGAAAAAACCATTTTCCTTTTCCCAGAAACACCAGGTCCGGTCATTTTTTGTTTTGGGCTCTTTATCGATCAGCAATATTTTTTTATCCCGGAATTGTCCACTGCGGATCATCCGCATCAGCAGGCTCAGGCTGGCGCAACCCGCCCCGCAAAAAACATAATCGTATGTAGTTGATTTGAACAGAAGTGATTTTGAATGCTATGACAAGAAGACTATGAACAGTCGGCTTCTGGAGCGTAAGCTACTTTGCGGTCGCCTGCCATCAGTTTTTTATCCCGGCGCACTTTTTTCCAATACCTTCTATGCACCATCAGCATGCCAAAGCTTTCGCCCTCGTGTTTATCGAGGTGTTTATGGTGCATTTTGTGGGCCCACCGGATGGCCCTGACATAAGTGCTGTTGCTGCGGGTGAACCATTTAAACCGTTGGTGGATGATCACATCGTGTACGATGAAGTATGCAAAGCCATAAGCCATGATGCCGAACCCGATGGCCTGCATCCACCAGATATGATCAAATGTACCAAAGTAGATCATCAGGATACTTGGTACAGCAAAGATGATGAAGAAAGCGTCGTTTTTTTCAAAGAAACCGGGCTCTACCTGGTGATGGTCCCGGTGCAGGTACCAGAGAAACCCGTGCATCACAAACCGGTGGGTGCACCAGGTTATCCCTTCCATGATCAGAAATGTGGCCAGCAGTACAGCTATATAAAACAACAGGTTCATACAATAACAAAGTTAATCGCCTAGGGTCACTTTATTTTTGTGGCGATGGTTCCACCAACGCTGTACCCGGGGAAAAGCAAGCTGAAACCATTCCGTAAATTGTTGAGGTTCTTTTTGCAGAGAGCCGGCTATCTCCCGAAGACTTTTACAGCAATAATCCTTTACTTCTTCCCTGTTGAAATGCACCTCGCCGTCATATTCTCCCGCGAACACATGATCAAATTCATATTCCACCAGATCGTTTTCCACTTCAGTCTTTTATACAATTTCAAAAATCTTTTCCAGGGGTACCTCAAAACCCATTTCCTCCATAAGTCTCCTTTTTTCGCCATCCCTTGTTTCCTTCCCCGGAACCGGGTTACTGTACACAGGGTTTCTCCATAATCCCCCGCTATGATACTTGCCGGCGGCCCTTTGCTGGAGTAACATCTCTCCTTGGCTGTTAAAAATAAAAACACTGAAAGCCCGGTGCAATAATCCTTTCCGGTGGGCTTCCATTTTTTCAGCCTTTCCGAGAACCCGATCCTTTTCATCCACCAGTATCACTTCTGTTATCTTCATGCTAAATAAGCCTCAATTGGTTTTTTACCCCCGCGCGGAAAATGATCATGGCTTTGTGATAAGAAGGGATCCGGATCCGTTTTTCCAGCACTTTGGCCGGCTTCATCTTTTTGATCTTTTTGAATAAGGAGAAATAGTATTTGTAAGCAACATAGACCCCAAACCGGGCTTTGAGCGGGAGCCGGAGTATCCCCTGGTAAGCCTGCCTGAAGTCATTATAAATTTCCTCTTCGATTCTTTTTTTATCTTCATCG
>CAYSIU010000342.1:0-3769 GCA_964431095.1 uncultured Chitinophaga sp.
GGATAAGTTCCTGAATGAACAATTCAGCAAGGAAACGTTGCTGAAAGAAGTGGGCGCACCGGGAAATTATTTCCTGTTGGCGTATGACGAGGAGCTACCTGTAGGGTATGCAAGGATGAAGGAAGAAGAAGCACCGGCCGGATTGGGCATCCGGCCTTCCCTTGAGCTTGCCCGCATCTACGTTCTATCTTCATCAACCGGAAAGGGAGTAGGGAAAGCACTCCTGCAACAATGCATTGCACTTGCAAAAGAGCTGCGAAAAGAGATCATCTGGCTGGGCGTGTGGGAAAAGAATCAAAGAGCGATTGATTTTTATACCCACTGGGGTTTTGAAAAATTCGGCACCCATATTTTTCGCCTGGGTGATGATCTGCAGACCGACTGGCTTATGAAGAAAACAATTTGCTAACATGTCTTCATTTTTAAACCGTGCGGGTTGGGTCAAATTCTTTAAATTGCCGGATAGGGCTTATGGTATGACCTTTATTCGCCGTTTTATTATTCTTTTACCGCTAGCTTTTCCGGTGCTTGTCTTTGCGCAACCCAGGTATGTGAGTATCCGGATCGTTCAGGATGAAGCGTTCGCATTGACAGATACCCCTCAAAACAATATATCACTTGAAAAAAAATCATTCAAGATCCAGGTGGTCCTGCAGAATGTAAAAGGTGTGTATGTTTTTGCAAGTCCGGGTGACTCACTCAATCGCCTGTCGGATGGGTCGCCCGTACCCGGTTTTGACAATCTCCCGGGACTGGCCATGAAAGAAGAAGTATTTAACAGGGAGAAAGAGCTGCTGGTCAGCGATGGAGGCTGGTCATACTGGTTCTATGATCCAAAGCTTAACTGGCATCGTTTTAACAGGAAAATAGTGCTGCTGGACAGCGACCGGGTCGTCTGTACAAAAACGATCAAGCAGCTTTATTTTGTGAGCACGGAAAGAACCGTAAAACTGAAGGACAATGATACCCCGATCTATCTCTTTTTTGTAGCTGCCAGCGAAATTGATAGCAACGGCAAACCTTTGAAGGAGTTGTTTCGTCGTAAGGTAAGAATAGAATGGAACAACGAGGACTGAATAATGCACTAACTTAGAGAAATAATTTATTATATGCTCCGATCGTCCCGACTTTTACTATCTCTTGCAGGGCTATTTGTTTTTTTCCAGGCGTTTTCGCAGGAAAGGCAGGCCGTGATCCGGGTGGTACAGGACGAGCCTTTTATGTTGAGTGACTTCCAAACCACGCTGAAACTCAAAAAGAAAACCTTCAAATTCCAGGTACTCTTAAGAAATATTGATGGAGTGTATGTTTTTGCCAGTATCAGGGATTCAGTATATCGTTTTACGGAAACCAGTCCTATCCGTGATTTTTCCTACCTCAAATTGCTGGAATTGAGAGATGAAGATATCTTTAATATGAACCGGGAACTGAACATCAGTGAAACCGGTTGGTCCTACTGGTTCTACAACGATTCAGCGGAGTGGTACACGTTTAACCGGAAAGTGGTTAAACTGGACAGTAATGCTACGGTATGCACCAAAATGATCAGGCAATTATACAATATGGCTGACGGTTCAACCATCAAGCTCAGGGATGTCAGCGATCCCCTGTACCTGTTTTTTATAGCCGTGGCGGTTTATGACAAGGATGGTAAACCACAGAAGGAACTACTGAGGCGGAAAGTAAAAATAGAATGGGAAAATGAGGATTGAATGCTGAGATACCCCAACCTGCTTTATCGTAATCTTTCAATCTTACTTCGTAATTTTTCCTCCGGCAGGGGGCACTAAAAATTTTCAATAGCCGTTTATAAGCTCAAAAAGCAGCTTTTAATAGAAAACGCAGCCGGTCATTAAACATGGCGGTTGCGGACAAGTCTATTTCCTGCTTTTTTATTATTAACATTTAAAACCCCTTTATGAAAGCCCGGATTCTTTCCTTTGGAGCGATTATCATAAGCTTCGCATTTCTTTTCACAGCCTGTCAGAAAAATGCTTCAACTCCCACCGATTACACCGCAGAAAGTTCAACACATGCCGATGACCAATCCCGTTTTTCAAATGAGACGGACGGGGTAGCCAATGATGCCGATCTCACATTGGAGACCACTGCGTCATTTTCAGGTCGAGGTGAGAATGTACAGTCGCTTATCTGCGATGCGGACATTGTGGTGGACACCCTGAGTAATCCCCGCACTATCACTATTACGTATAATGGCAACAATTGCCTGGGCACCCGCACCCGTACCGGTGTGGTGATTATTTCAATGGCACAGGGCGTTCATTGGAGAAATCCCGGTGCTTCCATCAATATCAGTTTCCAGAACCTGAAGATCACCCGACTGAGCGACGGCAAAAGCATTACTATCAACGGTACGCAGACCTATACCAACGTAAGTGGTGGCCTGCTGATCAATCTGCCGGCTTTGGGCAGTATTACGCATACGATCACCAGCAGCGGCATGTCCGTCACATTTGATGACGGGACACAGCGGACCTGGCAGGTGGCAAGACAAAGGGTGTTTACCTATAATAATGGTGTCGTAATAACGGTCACTGGTTTACATACGGAAGGCAGTGTTTCGGGAATAGCCGAATGGGGCATCAATCGTTTTGGGCATGCTTTTACAACTGCTATTACACAAGCTCTTGTCCTTCGCCAGGATTGCAGCTTCAGGATCGGCAGCGGCACTGTTGTTCATAACACCGCCTTGTTCAATGCATCTGTTACGTTTGGTCTTGATGCCAACGGGAATGCCACTTCCTGTCCCGGTACAGGTAATTATTATATGAGAATAGTATGGACCGGAGCAGGTGGTAATACGCATACGGCCTTAATACCCTACTAATTCATTATCTGTTGGACATTATAAACCCAACCGTTCGGCCCCTGGCTGAACGGTTTTTTGTTGCCTAAAATGGCACGACAAGAATTTTACAAGTAAATTAGCAGCCATGCCTCTCACATTGATCAGGGATATCAAACTGCTTGTAAATACCCGGGAAGAAAACAAGTTGCTCCGGGGTAATGAGCTGTCGGAATTGCCCTTTATTCCCAACGCTTATCTTCTCGTTGAAAATGAACGGATCGCTGGCTACGGTGCAATGGACGCATGGAAAAAAAGCGGTCGAAAAGCCGATGCTGTGATCGATGCTACCGGGCAATTCGTTCTTCCTGCCTGGTGCGACAGTCATACCCATCTTGTATTTGCCGCCACCCGCGAGGAAGAGTTCATTGACAAGCTCAGGGGAATGAGCTATGCGGACATTGCAGCAAAAGGAGGAGGAATAATCAATTCTGCTGAAAAACTGAATTCGATGGGAGAGGAGGAGTTATTCCGCCTGGCCTGGAAAAGGCTGGAAGAAATAAATCAACTCGGGACCGGTGCCGTAGAGATCAAAAGCGGGTATGGTTTAACAACAGCAGGTGAATTAAAAATGCTCCGGGTAATAAAAAAACTGAAAGAACGGTCCAGATTATCCATTAAAGCCACATTTTTAGGGGCCCACGCTTACCCGCTGGAATATAAAAATGATCACCAGGGTTATATTGATCTGATCACTCACGAAATGTTACCGGTGATCGCTAAAGAGAAGTTGGCTGACTTTATTGACGTGTTTTGTGAAACCGGCTTTTTTTCACCTGAAGAAACGGAAACGATCTGCCGTTCCGGAATGAGCTGGGGCCTGAAACCCAAGATCCATGCAAACCAATTGAACCTCTCTGGAGGGGTTGAAACGGGGGTAAAAATAAAAGCGCTAAGCGTTGA
>CAYSIU010000343.1:0-3752 GCA_964431095.1 uncultured Chitinophaga sp.
CCCGCATGGCGTCGAGCAATTTTACCGGACCCGCATTCTTCAGCAGGTAGCCGGATGCCCCGGCACAGATGGCAGCAAAGATCTTGTCTTCCTCATCAAATACTGTTTGCATCAGTATCGGTATTTCGGGGAATTGTTTTCTGATGAGTATCACGGCTTCAATACCGGAAAGGCCGGGCATTCCGATATCCATCAGGATGATATCGGGATTTGCCTGTTCAATTCTTTGGATGAGTTTGGTACAATCAGAAAAAGCGCCGACTACTTTAAAAGGGGGAGTGATATCAATAACTGACACAATCCCGTCACGGTAATGCTGGTTATCTTCAAATATCAGAACCCTGGTTTGCTTTTCCATTTCTTCAGGATTTGGACAGGCTATAGCAAATCAATTTACTTCCTTTCCGGGCAAGGGGTCAATCCCCAAATCAGGTGATTTTATATTTTCAGCGTTACTGAACAACCGCCTCCCGGCTGCGAAATCACCTCAAGATCACCTTTTATTTCACGGGCACGGGATTGCATATTTTTTAAGCCATTTCCTTCATATACAACGTGGCTGTCAAACCCCTTTCCATTGTCCTGTACCCGCATCAGCAACTGCTGTTCCTCCTGTGCCAACCGGATGTTTAGCCGGGTACAGTCCGAATATTTCAACGCATTATTTACGGCTTCTTTATAGATCAGGAAAAGGTTTTTCCTGACCTCCATTTTCAGCTTGGCCCCCTCAAATGATTTATCGGATTCAAACAACAGTTCTATGTTCCTGATCCGGCACAGTTCGGTGGCATACGTCTCCATCCTGTTCACCATATCAATGCCTTTGTCGTGCAAGGGGTTAATCGCCCAAACGATATCACTCATGGCATTGATGGTATCATCAGAAGCCTTTTCCATTTTGTCGATCAATCGGATCACTTGTGGTGAGTTTTCCTTTACCTGTTGTTTGATCGCCTCTGAATAATAAGAGATGCTGCTAAGTGTAGATCCGATATCATCGTGTAAGTCGGAGGCCAGCCTGCGACGAATATTTTCTTCCTTACGGATCTGTATTAAACGAAAGCGATAGAGCGAATAAATAATCCCTGCAAAAATCAACCCCAAAAGCGGATTAAACCACCAGTGCTGCCAGATAGCATGTTTGATTGTAAAACTAAAAGAAGCAGGTTGACACCAATCCGAATTTGTTTTTCTTGCCCTTACAAGAAAAGTATAGCGCCCGGGAGGCAATTTAGTTAGTGTAATATTGTCATTAATAGAGCCTGGGCTCCAGGTATTGTTAAGTCCTCTAACCATATAACTATATTGAAAACCTCCGTTGCCAACCATGCTCACTGCTTTGAAATTCAGCGTAAGGGTATTCTGATAATATTTCAAAATGGGGTTAATGGGGGTTTTGAAAACACCTGAAAGAGAATCCGTGAATTTGCTCCAGTCTGTTTCTTGCATATTAAGCCTGATATTTTCAATAGTAACAGGAGGGGCTGTATCTAAGAACTGCATTTTATTTACTTCAAATTTCATTATGGCATATTGTGTAGAGTACCACATATTGTTGTTATTATCACAGGTAAGCCTACCGTATTCCAAACCTGTTTCGGGCATGTTATCGTCTTTATCGATCCTGAATATTATGGGATTTTTCAGATCATGACTTGCCTTCAAATCAATAACATCAATACCAGCCATAGTGGCTAACCATAAACGCCCTTGTTTATCAAAAGCCATTGACTTTACAACTTCGTTTTTAAGACCGTTATCCTTTGTGAATTTATTGACAATAATAAGGTGGTTATCCTGATCGAGTTTACACTGCAATAAACCTGATCCGATATAACTCATCCAGATATTGTCCGCAGAATCGGTAAATATGGCATGTACCCTTTCGGGCTCTAAGTTATCGGGGTTTTCCAGATAATGGATGTTATTTTCCCTATCAATGAGGGCAAGTTCATTTGACAATGTTGTCATCAAAATTTTACCATTGGACAATACGGCTAATAAAGATGGTTGGGGAATAAATTTTTCATTTGCTCCTTTAAAAACTGAAAATCCCTTCTCATCCCCTATCATTAAACTGTCACTTGTCAACCATATCTTTTTTCTGAAATGATCATAGTCAATATCAAGGGCCGGGGCCCGGTGTACATCTATCATAGCTTTAAAAATATCTACACATTTTTCTCCATCGAAAAATAAAACCCTTTTCCCCCTGGACACACACCAAATATGGTTGTTATCATCGTAACATAGGGCATCAATCAGGTGATACTTAAAAGGATTGTTTTCATTAAATAAGAATTTGTCATTTTCTCGTCGAATTAAACCATTGCTTTCACTGAATAAAAGAATATTACCCACCCTGTCTTTAGAAATAAGGTTCATGTCCCACAGGAAAGGGTATTTGTCCTTTGTGAACGACTCATAATGAACATCCCGCACCCTTACTAGTCCTTCAAAAGTGCAAATCCACATATTTCCCTCCTTATCTTCATAAAACCCCCCTATAAGATTATTGGAGAGTTTAATATAGTTGTCGAAGTAGTCTTCCTGGCGTGGTTCAGATATCAGAATTCCATCTTGCGCCGTTGAAACCCAGATCCTTGCATTCCGGTCACGAATCATCGAATAAATGTATTTGCGAGAAAGTTCTTTTTGAAAAAGAGCTCTTACCCTTCCGTCTTTATAGGTATAGACGCCATTGTTCGTGAACAAGTAGAGCTGATTATCCCAATATCCCCGCATAGAAACAAATTCAAAACGCGGAAGTAAGTCGCTGATTTTTTTCACCACTCCTTTCTTATCGACGTAAATAATATCCTTTGGGTAGTTATAAAAACATCCTTCGGGGGTTTCAATTTTGACCCAATAATCGATCCCTTCATATCCCGCTACTGGTATCTTTGTTTTGTCGGAAATAGGTTCAGGGTAAATATTTTTACCATCAAGAATAAAATGACTGCCATCGCGTGACCAGAGAAGCATTTTGCCATTACCTTTATCAATAACCTCTACAATAATTAATTCTTTCCCTTTATAATTATAAAGAACATTTGTAAATTTTGCCCCGTCAAATAGACTTAGTCCATACCGGGTACTTACCCATAAATATTTATTATTATCCTGGCTTGCAGAAAGAACATAAGAGTGAGACAGTCCATCGTAAGTAGAATATATCCTGGTCTTAAACCTGGATTGAGCGTTTAATGAAACAGCAAAGAATAAAAAAAGAAGAATCAGAACATGAAAATGGACTGATTTACGATTCATAAAACTGAGGGTGGCTGAATAAATATACATTAATATATTTTACACATTCAACCCAAAACCAGATTGCCTGGAAGCGATTTTCTGAAACTCCCCCGGCCCGATCAACGGTTGTTCTCATCTTGATCAGGAACAATAGCTATTCCCGGTTTTAGCCTTGTGGCATAAACAGGGGATGATCGATAAAGCCTTCGCCTGAATAAAACGTCAGAACTGTATAATTACTTAATAACAAGACATATATAGTAAAATTCTCCTTGCAACAGTGAGCGATCTGGTAAAATCTTGTAAACCTTGTCAAAATACATTCAGCCAAATACTATGTATTAGACAGAATCCGTTATTTTTATGGCTCCCAGCCAACTATTTGACACGACAATCAGCGGATCGGTGCTCTGCAACGGGTGTTGGTTCTTTAATGGGAACTCGATTTGAACTTACAATAACCGCAATGAAGGCACTGACAGCAATTACGGATCCCGTTT
>CAYSIU010000344.1:0-3746 GCA_964431095.1 uncultured Chitinophaga sp.
CTCTTTTTTATGTAAATTAAGTGTATGAAAAAACAACTACTTATATTTCTTTGCCTGGTTTCATGCACAAAGCTTTTGGCACAGCCTGGATCAGATAAATAATATCCTGGTGATCCCCGCATTGCCGTATCTCAATCTTGTTTTCATTCCTGCTTATAACCGGGAAGCCCTATCTCCATTTAAAGGCAAAATACCTGCAGGGGGTATTGGCCGCATTGCTGACCTCATGCAGCTTGTTGCTTTCGGCGATGAAGAGATCGCCTGCCCCGCCGTGGTAAATGATCCCATCGATCGTCATGTCCACCTCTCCATCGATCACCAGGATGATCTCCGTATCGACATGCTGGTGCGGGGCATGGCTGGGCCCCTTCAGCCCGAGGCGGGTAATATGCATTTCAAAGTTTTCACACATCGCGGTAGGACGGTCAAAATATTTCTTGGTGCCTTTATTATCCTTTTCCTGGAGCGGGATCGTGTCTGCATTGATGATGAGTGCGCCCCCGCCTTTTGTGCTTCTTTCCATGTCGATCGGTTTTTTTGAACGGAACATGAACACATAATAACTGAGGGGACCATCACCGGTATTTTCGAATGCCTGTGATTCCAGGGGGGGTATCAGCAGCACTGATTGGGGTCCCAACACTGCCGTTTTATTTCCGATCGTGGCTTTTACCGTCCCTTCTTTCACGATGATCAGTTCTTCGATGTCATTTTGCGTATGCGGCGGGCGTGGGATGGCTCCCTTTTCCTGGTTGGTAGCATGGATCCCGAAGTATTCAAACTCATGCGTAGTCCCTTCGGTGATCCTGCGTGTTTCCCGCAGGGCTTCTTTTTTTACCGGCAGTTCCGACCAGTGAAAAACCCCGGACCCGATAGAAGAAAACTGGGCGAATGTGTTCATCATCGTCAGCTGAAAAAGGATTAGTGATATGATCTTCATAACGAACTAAGATAATTGATTCGGCCGGTATTTTACATGGCATGCCGTTCCGGATGTCGTGCGGGCCGCGCCTGATCCATATTCCTTGCCGGCCAGGCTTTCATTGACACTGAACAATTTTTTTTACAGATTATTTCAAATTCTTCTTAGATTTAATGCCCCGTCCTGTGCAAATGCTCTGATTTATTCAAACTATTAAAGAAACATTTATGAACCATCTGTTTTCCGGCCGAATGCTACTGGCCATTCTTATTTCCGTTTCACTTGCCGCCTGCAAAGGAAAAGACAAGGACAAAGAAAAGGAGACAACATCCACCGATTCCACAAAGATGACACAGACCACCACTACCACCAATAACGCCGACATGGATGCGGTGAAAGTGGCTCCGAACCTGTACAAGGTCATGGCGGACAGCTTGGGTATCCGGATCGTGGACGTGAATTACCAACCCGGTGATTCCTCAGCACTCCACTGGCACCCCGATTACGCTATTTATGTAGCACAGGGAGGTGAGGCTACTTTTTATGCAAAAGACGGGAGTAAAATGACAAATCAATTACCGACTGGCGCTACCCTGATCAAACCCGGTGAGTTTCATAGTGTCAAGAATACAGGCAAAACTGCTATAAAAGTGATCCTCTTTGAGATAAACCGGAGTGGTCAGCCAGCCACCATGGATGCCAGCATGGATGCAGTCAAAGTATCGCCGGATATTTATAAAGTGAAAAATGATACTATGGGGATCCGGGTTCTTGAAATTACCTCCAAACCCGGTCAATCAACTGTTATGCATTCCCATCCTGACGCAGGGCTTTACGTAATAGAACCGGGAACCGGTGAATTCACTGACAAAGACGGGAAAAAAGCGACTATGAATATGGATAAAGGAATGGCCGGGATCATTCCCGCCGTAACACACTCGGTGAAGAATGTCGGGAAAACCACCATGCATGCGATCCTGGTGGAAGTGAACAGGGCAATGAAATAAATTCTTTCAGGAAGTTATTATAGATCAAAAAGCAGCCCCAAACGGAGGCTGCTTTTTAGTCGACACTGTTAACCCATTGAACAGTAGCTCTCCGGCCATTCAGTAGTTCAGGCTGGTTCATTGAGTAGAATGCCTGATTTTTTATATTAGAACCGCTGAAGATCAATCCTTTCGGTGATTTTTTTATTGACACTGAATGTGGAATTTAATGTAGCTTTATAAGCTTCAAAGGATAATGCCTTAGTCATCACCAATCAAACTGACTGTTATGAGAAAGAATAGAAATTTAATGAGGGCAATACTCGCCCTGGCGGTTATTGCCGTTTTTTATTTTTTCAATTCCTGTAAGAAAGACCAGTCTAAAAGTTCAGCTATCAATGTCCAGCGCGCCGAGCTGTCAAAAGAGGGGAAGGCTCCCGGTAATGATCTATTACCCGATCTTACGATCGATGGGGACCGTCTTGCATCAAGTGTCGTTATCAGGACGAAAGTATTCAAGAGTGACGACTGTGTTGTTGTTGAAGGCTGCGCCTTTGAAGGTAAGCGAAAGCTGATGAGGTTTGATGTAGCCACTCCCAATATCGGCACTGCCGATTTGTTTCTGGGCGATCCGGCACATAATCCCCTGTTTGAATGGAGCCCCTGCCACGGACACTATCATTTCAGCGGGTATGCCAAATACGAATTACTGAATTCTCTGGGTACTACCATTCTGATCGGTCGTAAACAGGCTTTTTGCCTCGAAGACTTTGCCCGTTATGACCCGAATGCAGGGCCGCCGAAATACAATTGCTCTTACCAGGGGATATCGGTAGGCTGGCAGGATATATATGGCAGTTACCTGGATTGTCAATGGTTGGATATTACCGGCATTCCCAGTGGTAATTACATGTTACGGGTTACCATCAACCCCGAAAGGCTCATTACCGAAAGTAATTATGACAACAACTCGGCCACTGTGCCGGTGACGATTGGGAAGTGAGTTTTCATTTGATGCAGATGAACATTGCTTACTTACTGCATAAGGAATAGAAAGATCGTTGATAAAAAGCTCGGGGAATCCTGCTACTACTCAAAAGCCTTTGTTTTTTACCTGGAAATCCGGGTGCCCCGTTTGCCACAACGCAAAGGAATACATATTGGCAAAGTTTTTAAACGTCACCGATTTATCTTCCGTAAAATGACCGTTATCATAATTCACATCCAACAGTACCGGCTTGCCGGATGCCGAAGCATTCTGTAAGGCGGCGGCAAACTTTCCCGGCTGCCAGGCGATCACTCTCGGGTCGTTCATGCCGCCCACGCAGATCACGGGAGGATATTTTGTACCGTCCCTTACATGCTGAAAAGCATCCATCTCATAGAGCGCCATACATTCTACCGAATCTTTGACTGTGCCGAATTCTCTTGCATTGTTGGGACCATTGGGGGTATTCTCAAAGCGCAGGGCATTGCTGCAACTTACATTACTGATCGCCGCACCAAAAAGATCAGGTCGTTCCGTTACAGCACGTCCGATTAATATACCCCCTGCACTGGTACCCATTCCTATGAGTTTGGAAGTACTGGTAAATTTATTCATTACCAGGTATTCCCCGCAGGCGATAAAATCCTTCCAGGTATTGGGTTTGGTCGTTTTGTACCCCGCTTTATACCAATCATCACCTTTCTCGCTTCCACCGCGTATATGTGCATAGGCAATTATGATCCCTTTGTTAAGCAGGGCAAGATTCATTTCACTGAAATAGGGTGTGGTGGAAATACCATAGGCACCATACCCATCCAGTAAACAGGAAGCATTCCCATCTTTCTTTACA
>CAYSIU010000345.1:0-3726 GCA_964431095.1 uncultured Chitinophaga sp.
GGCGGCAAGCCTTATGTTAGGCGCTGTTTTTTATTCAATGATCACTTCAGTTAATGGAATTCGAGATGAATACGGCATGGGGTCAGCATAACCTATTCGCAACAACATCATTGGAAACTCATTGTTTATTGACATTTCCTCTGTAATTTCTCGTGCTAATGATGCTACCTCACACGGTTGATTTAAGAAAGCAACGGCAATTCCTAATTCCGTACATTTTAAAAAGAAATGTTCTACTGCTTCTCCGGTTAAGATCCAATTTTCTGGCGAGTTTCCTTTTGTGGTAAAAAGAACTAAATGAGACGAAGAATTGATTTTTTCTTTGTCGGACCTGTTTTGTGTCCTCGGTTTAAGAAAACTGCCAATAATTGGCTTTCCCAACCATTTGGGTAACGAAGGTGAACCAAGAGTATTATAGGCCAATCCATTTTTATATTTTTTTACATCTTTAGAATTGAAACGCATCCAATGCAGTAACTCCTCCTTAAAAAGACTGCTATTAAATTGGATTTCATTTCCACGATATACAAACCGGGCAAGCGTTGTAAAATTGCCATCGCCATTTCTATAAAAATAGACTGACACAGATTGATTTATTGGCGTTTTTTGAAGTGCTTCAATAATTTCAGCCGATATGATTTTCGATTTGTAAAGGCTGCGGTTGGTTTGCCGCTTGTCAATTTGGGAAAACAGGGGATTGAAAACTTTAAAAGACTTTTCCAGTAAAATTCTTATAAAATATAAATTCTCTTGCCGTATAATCTTTATCTCGTGGTGGTAACCAATTTCTTCGGCTGCAATACAAATGTTTTCAACAGCGCAACCTAAACTAATATACAACTCCCGGTGATTGCCATCAACAACGGGTAATTCTCTGTCGAAATTTGGATAAACTTCAATACTATTTTCATTTACTTTAAATTTCCACGGTTGTGTGTTATGTCCAGAAGGAGCTTTAATGCCATACCCTAGCATCTTTAAATATTCGGGATTTGATGTGCTCATTATTCTGTTATTAGAATCCAAAATCTCAGAGATGATTTGTCAAATAGCGCCTACCTTAGCGCATTGCCGACCGCGTCCGTCTTTGGCGGAAGTGCCGGAATAGCGCCGATAGCTATCGGCATCCTGTCACTCGGCATTTGTACTAAAGTTAAATAGTCCCGATAACTATCTGGATACAAAAGTTGAACTTATATTCCCCGCCCGAACGTGCCGTTCGGTACGCCAGCCCGACAGAATCGTTCTGGCGGGGGCGGGTGTCGCCGGCTCCCGCAACTGCGGGATTGGCAATGCAATGTTGGCCGCAGGCTTCCTATTTATTCTTGTAATGTCAAATTTTTTAAATTAATACTTCCGCAATTAATTTCTTTCTTGTCCCTTAATGATAGATCAGAAGTCATGCTGTAGCAGGAAATTTTATAAAGGAGATTTTGCCCTTTTAAGTTAAGTCCAGTTCGCAATGCACCGCCTGATCCATGATTAGAGAGCGGTACTACATAAAAAGCAGTTGATTCTTTTGGATTAATAGTTCTTTTCAATGAATATGATTTATTGATGCCAGTATCTAAAAAAGATTTTACTGCCAGACCATAATCAGATAAGGATGCTTTATCAAGTGTCATGGTATCGGAAGGAATAAGTAATTTCATGTAGTTTCCTGATGAAAGTGGAAACTCAAATGAATCTAAAGGAAAATCAATTTTCAATTCAATAGGATTAATTGTCTCATTAGTTATTTGAGTCCAAAATACAGCATAAATATATTTTTTACCATTAGGGTCAGTGTGGTTTATTCCACCTTTTGGAACGCTGTTATATATTATTAGACGCTTACCCATAGAATCAGCATACTCATATTTCCTTACCGAATTTATAGTTTCTGTATCAACAGTTTCTGGCGTTGATTTACTGCCTTGCTTACAGGAAAAAAGTCCTGCAGTTGCAATAATTATTAATATAATACTTTTTTTCATTTTTTATTTGTCGACCGTCTGTGGTCAGCTTGTGTACAACGTCCAGGGCTTTGCGTTCGAACGGGACATCAAAGCACTGACGCCAAGTTTTATTCTAAAGTTAAATTGAAAGTTTTCGCTGAGTTTTGCACTCCGACCCGCCTGACGCAAAACCTATGTTATAGGGCGTTTTTACTCTTTCCCTATTCCTGTCTTATTGATATGGCCAAGTAAGGCATTTTCTAAATCACCGCATGTTTCCCAAAATTTACTGTCCATTTCTTCGATATTCTTCTCAAGTTGGTCTTCAGGGAATTTGTCAAATTGTTCTTGTCTAGCATCAGGTCCCACTGGTACACCATGCGGAAAATAAGTCTTGTTAAACTCTCTTAGTTGATTTGCGATAGATGAAAAGTTGAGATATTCCAAGTCTTCGATTGTGTCTGCGTTTTTGTCCGCACCATTATTCATATAATGATCCCAAAGTCCGCCCGTTGTCAATGGTTCTACGTTAAACCATACCCGTTGGTCGCGAGTCAACTTTTGATAGTCTGAAAATCCAGTATCCACAATTTTTCCCCAAGCCGTCTGAGTTTCTTCTCTTGTCATTGATTGTCGGTTTAAAATGCCCTACAACGGACGGAATATTGCCGATGGGGCTTTGCGCCTTGACACCATCTATTAGAAGTCGTTAACTTCTCCAGCGCAAAGCCCTATCCGGAAATATTTATGTTATGGGCAGTTGTATTTCTCGTGGTATTGCAACCATCTTTCTTTATTTTTTCGAGACTCATAATAAATCTAAGAAGCTTTCTGAGAATCTCCATCAATAGGCAACATTTGCCCTGAAATCATCTTAGCACCGTCCGATGCAAGAAACACAGACAGGGCTGCGATATCTTTGGGATCAACAAAGGATTTGATAGACTGAATAGACAGCGCATTTTCTTTCTCTTGTTCCAATGTTGTATGTTTTGTATCCGCTCTTCCCTGCAATACCCTTTCTATTCTCGGCCCTTCAACAGCACCAGGAAGTATAGCATTGACACGAATACCATACTTGCCTAGTTCAATAGCAAGTGTTTTAGTAAATCCTATAATCCCCCATTTAGCTGTAGCGTAAGGACTACGGTTTTCATAACCAAATCTTCCGGCAACTGATGACATATTAATAATAACTCCTGCATGAGATTTTTTCAGGTAAGGAATTACAAGCCTTGTAACGTTGAAGGTGCCGTTAAGATCAACCTGCATTACTTTCTCCCAATCATCAGGGTTTATCATCTCAACAGGTGCAGTGGGTCCGGCTATGCCCGCATTATTAACCAATACGTCATATCCGCCCAATGCCTCGGCACCAAAAGCTACCATCTTTTCAACATCACTTCGCACTGCAATGTTGCATTGAGTCGTTATTACGCCGGGAGCTTCTTCCACAAATGACTGCAGCGCCTTTGCGTCAATGTCACAGACGAATAGTTTATCCCCGTTGTTGAGAAAGGCTTTGGCTATTTCCTTACCAATGCCGGATGCTCCGGCTGTAACCAGTATTCTTCTATTCATAAACTAACCTCATGTTGTTGGTTCACCGGCAATAAATTTACTATGGCACCTTGTTGGGCGTGGCAATTTCGGTTAATCTCAAACCTTTGAAGAGCATCCAAAAACTGAGGACCATCTCAAAGATAACCAATGGCATGTCAAACCACCACAGGTTCACAAGTTTGCTGAAATCGGGCGCGACATAATAAACGAGCGTGCAGGCGCCGCA
>CAYSIU010000346.1:0-3724 GCA_964431095.1 uncultured Chitinophaga sp.
GGTGTTTCCACCACCCCTGCATTTTCACCTTGATATGAATCAGAATTATGGATAGCAGCCGGAGGAATACTGGCACGTCGGCCATTTTCAATGGGATACGGGTTATTTTTCTGAAGAGATAAAAGCTGCAAAGCAATTACTTCCTTTTAAAGAAGGAATGAAGGCATTGGATGTAGGGGCCGGTCTTGGCAAAGGCATGATCTCCCTCTCAAAGAACGGGTTTGACACTTATGGGTTTGAACCTTCTGCTTCCTTTTATGAAAAAGCGATTTCAGCAATGGGGATAAGCCGGGAAAGATTAAAACTAGACAGAATCGAAAATGTCAATTATCCTGGAAACCAATTTGACTTTATAACATTTGGAGCGGTATTCGAACACCTGTATCACCCGGCAGCCTGCCTTGAAAAAGCAATGGGATGGTTGAAACCGGGAGGCATCATTCATGTTGAGGTGCCTTCTTCCAGTTACCTGATCGCCCGGCTCTTTAACGGGTACTACCGGTTAAGAGGAACAAATTATGTAACCAACATAAGCCCGATGCATGTGCCGTTCCATTTGTATGAATTTGGACTGAAATCGTTTGAAGCCCTGGGAAAAAGATTGGGATACAAGATCGAAAAACAACGTTATGAAGTTTGCGAGATCATGCATATACCGAAACTATTTCATCCCTTCCTGAAAAAATACATGCAATGGACAAAAACAGGGATGCAGATGACGGTTTATTTGAGAAAATAGCACCAACGGTATCCCTTATGCAGCCTGGATTCGGATTAACCTTAATTAAAATAAGAAAATGAAGATTCTTGCCCTGTACCCGTACATACACCTGTCGTCCTCCGCTTTACTGGTCGATGGTGAAATCGTAGCCGCTTCCCCTGAAGAGCGCTTTGACAGGGTAAAAATGAGCACGCATTTCCCCAGCCTCTCCGCGGCCTGGTGTCTGAAAAGCCAGAGTTTGAAATGGGAGGACCTGGATATGATCGTCGTTCCCTGGAACCCGATGCGGAATGTCAACCATGCTTCCAAAAGATGGGTGAATGAAATGTATTGGAGGGGTCAGCTTTTATCGCATGTGCCGGTCCATGTCATGCGGGCCATCAATGGCCCCTTTCAAAATGAGATGGAAGTGCGCTGGGGTAAAACAAGGATTGTTTACATGAATCATCATGAATGTCATGCTGCCAATGGTTTTTACCTTTCCCCCTTTGAAGAAGCCGATATCCTTACCATTGACGGACATGGCGAAGATGAGACCTGTTTTTTCGGTGCGGGCAAAGGCAATCGTATCACCCAATATAGTGATGTGATCTATCCTCATTCGCTGGGGCTTTTTTACGGGACCTTCACGGATTTCCTCGGGTTCACCCCCGACGTGGATGAATGGAAGGTGATGGCGCTTTCTTCCTTTTCGCAGAAAAAATCGGAATACGATGATAAAGTGAGAAAACTGATCCATTTTACTGAAAAGGGATTTGAAATGGACCTGACCTATTTTGATTATTTCAGCTTTGACCGCAGACCGCATTTTTATCATCCCAAACTGGTGGAACTGATCGGTCCTGCGCGCCGGAAAGATGAACCATTCACTGACCGGCATTATGATATTGCCGGGGCCATGCAAAGGGTTTTTGTGGAAACGGTCACCCATCTTTTAAAAATAACCGCACGCCAGGGTAGCAAAAGCGGGAACATTGTATTATCAGGCGGAGCAGCCATGAACTCGGTATTCAACGGCATTTTAGATAAACTTGATATTTATAAAAACAGCAGTATCTCGAGTTGCCCGGATGATTCAGGTGTAGCAGTAGGCGCCGCTTTGTTGGGATGGCATCGGTACGGGAATAAACCACGCCGGATCGAAGAACAACAACATAATTACTGGGGTCCTTGTTATTCTGATGATGAAATAAGGGACACACTAAATAAATTCAAGATCCGGTACGAAGAACCGGGAGATCTTAGCAGGAAAATGGCCGCTGAACTGGCAAATGGGAAACTGATCGGGTGGTTCCAGGGTGCAATGGAATTCGGGCACAGGGCATTGGGCAACCGATCCATATTGGCCGATCCCCGTAAAGAGAGCACCAAGGATATTGTCAATGCCGCGGTAAAATACCGGGAATCATTCCGTCCATTTGCACCCGCCGTACTCGAGGACAGGGCGGAAGAAATATTTGATCTTCGACCGGGGAGAAAAGTAAGGTTTATGGAAAGAGTGGTACCCATTCTGCCCGCCTGGAAGGATAAGTTAGGTGCAGTGAATCATGTGGATGGAACCGGCAGGGTACAAACAGTGGAAAAAAAGCTGAACCCACTCTTTTATGACCTGATCAACGAATTTGAAAAAATAACCGGGGTACCTGTCGTATTGAATACGTCTTATAATCTCAACGGGGAGCCGATCGTTATGACACCCGAGCATGCCATCCGGACCTTCTTTTCCTGCGGGCTCGATATCCTTGTGCTGGGTCCCTGCGTAATCAGGAAATAAAATATCAGTTGTCAATCGCCATTCCGCTCCCGGTGCTATCGGGACAGCCGTTGATAGAACAACCATTTTAAATGATCATCAGGAATTTTCTTTTCCATCGTGTGTCGCCCGCACCAGATGCATTATGGCCACCCATGCATCCTTCGCTGTTCGAAAAGACCATCCAATTCCTGACCGGGAATTTTCATGTCGTGCTGCTGGAAGATTACCTGCATGACCCTTTATTATATAAAAGGGAGAAAACGCTGGCGACCATATCCTTTGATGACGGCTACAAAGATAATCTCGAAGTGGCAGCGCCCATTTTGCTACACTATCGTTGCCCGGCTTCTTTTTATATTGTTACAGAATGTATTGATAAGAACCTTCCTACCTGGACCTATATCACGGATCATTTTTTTCAACAGGACGGTCATAACAGGATCCGGCTGGAAAATGATTTCGTCCCTGATCTTTTCCGGGTGATAAAATGGGAAAATATGCCGGAAGGGAGTGAATGGGGCAAAAAAATAAAGCCGTGGATGAAAAGTCTGTCCAACCCGCAACGGCTCTGGGTAATGGAACAACTGAAACAGCAGGGCAACGGTTCGGAAAAACTGCCGGATAATATGATGATGAATTGGAATAACATCAGGGAATTGCTCTTCGCCGGTTTCTATATCGGTTCCCATTCGCATACCCACCCCATGCTCGCCAGCCTGCCTGAGCAAAAAGAAATAGAAAACGAACTGACCCTGTCGGCACTACGCATTCAGGAGAACCTTGAACAAAAACCATTGACGATATCTTATCCTATCGGGAGCTGGGACGAGCGTGTGATTGACATCGCACTGAAAGCGGGTTACCATTATGGATTGGCAGTGGAACAACGTTTTTACAGGCCAGGCGTGGATCATTTGATGACCATCCCCAGAGTGGAACTCTATAATGAGCCCTGGTGGAAAACAAGATTACGCATCAGTGGTCTCTATCAAACTGTTAAGAAACTGGTCCGTTGAATAAAAAGATCGTTTGCTGGATCGGAGATGCTTCCCATCATCGGGCATTGATCTGTAAACTGGCTGCTGTTTATGATATTGCTGGTGTGGTCATTGATATGAAAAAGAAACTGGCGGTAACAACAGGGCTGCCGGTGTTGTGGAAAAAATTCATTCATAAGATCCGGTTTGGCCGGATCGATCATGCCTGGAAATTGCTCCAGCAACACTACCGCCAGGAGGTGACGGAAT
>CAYSIU010000347.1:0-3724 GCA_964431095.1 uncultured Chitinophaga sp.
TAATCAAACCATACTCGGAAAAATATTCATCCAGGTGTTGGACCTGTTTCCGGTAACGGCCATCAACAGCGGAAATAGAAGTGAGCGGTGTAAGTTCCATGGTATGATTTTATATAAACTCGTCTCCCTGTACCTTTGCCATGCAAAAATAATTGAATTGAAGAAGATTAGAGTCGGCATTGTCAATTACCTCAACACCCGCCCGTTGTTGTATGGATTGCAACATTCTTCTGTCTGGGATAAGATAGATTTAGTGGAAGACTATCCTTCCAGACTGGCTGATCTGCTGCTCCGGGATGAGATTGATCTTGGACTGATACCGATAGCTGCTATCCCACAACTCCCTTCTTATCACATTGTGGGCAATTATTGTATAGGAACTAACGGTGAAATAGCATCCGTCGCATTATTCAGTGAGGTCCCGATGCATGAAATAAAAAAAGTTTACTTGGATTATCAAAGCCGTAGTTCGGTAGCTTTATTAAAATGGTTGATGAAGGAATATTGGGATATTAAACCGGGTATTGCGCAGGGGGAGGATGAAAATTATCGCAAGGAAATCAAGGGTTCCACAGCCGGACTGGTGATCGGGGATCGGGCTTTTGAACAACGGAAAATCTCAACTTTTATATATGATCTTGGATCAGAGTGGAGGTCGATCACCGGGCTTCCGTTTGTTTTTGCTGCCTGGATCAGTATCAAAAAACTGCCCGATGATTTTGTTGAGGAGTTTGACCAGGCCAATAAGCTGGGATTACAGCATATCGATGAAATAGTAAATGAAACTGCATTCGATTTGTTTGATCTGAAAAAATATTATACACTTCACCTTAGCTATCTGCTGGATGAGAATAAGCGAAGATCGATTCATAAATTCCTGGAGCTTATAAAGAATCATCAGATTATATAAGTTGAAAATAATTGGTAAATTTAATTGACCAAAATTCTGACTGTCATGAGAAAATACAAGCCAATCATTGCCTTTGTTCTTGTTGTATCGGCCATTACTTTTTTTACCAATGATGTTTCAGCGCAAAAATGGAAGAGATCAAAACCCGAAACTCTTTATGCAAGAAACAAAAGAAAGAATCTTACGCCAATTTATGTCGGGATAGGGACAAGAGACCCAACCGCTCAATTCCATACCACGGGGTCAGTAAGATTTCAAGGCATTACTGTTAATAATAATCTCAATTCGGTGTTAGCCATTGACGGAAACGGGAATTTGTTTTGGAGAGATATTTCAAACACCATTACCAATGCCTGGTTCCTGAATGGGAACACGATAACGTCGGCAGCTTTCTTAGGAACCACCAACAATGAAGATGTCCGCATCAGAACCAATAACATTCAAAGAGCCGTGATTACAAGTGCAGGTCTGGTGGGTATAGGAGTAGCGTCTCCTACGGCGCAACTCCATACCAATGGTTCTGTTCGATTTGAA
This sequence comes from uncultured Chitinophaga sp., assembly GCA_964431095.1. Classification (GTDB taxonomy): domain Bacteria; phylum Bacteroidota; class Bacteroidia; order Chitinophagales; family Chitinophagaceae; genus JJ008. The sequence goes on from CAYSIU010000347.1 coordinate 1,445, forward strand.
GGCATAACAAATGATGATGGGATCGACCGTATCATTGTGACAGACAATTACGGAAATTTATTCTGGAGGAATGCTGCCAGCATTGCTGGGGCTTCGTGGTTACTGGCAGGTAATAATGCTAATTCTTCAAGTTTTTTAGGTACGACAAATACAGAAGACCTTAGGTTCAGGACCAACAATATACAGCGGGCCGTTTTGACTGCAACCGGGTCGTTGGGGTTGGGAATTAGTACTCCCTCAGCTCAGTTGCATACCAACGGTACGGTAAGATTGGAAGGCATTTCAAATAACAATTCGTTACAACGCCTGGCTTTGTTTGATAACAGCGGAAACTTATTTTACCGAGACTTGTCAAGTCTGCAATCTAATTTTTGGAGTCTTACAGGGAATACCGGGACTAATCCCGTTAGTAATTTTCTGGGAACTGTAGATAATAACCGTCTGGTATTTCGGACCAATAATACAGAGCGAATGACAATTCTGGGAACCAACGGTTATGTTGGCTTGGGCGTCGCCAGTCCACCGGTAAGATTATATGTATAGAATGTAGAAGGTGCTAAGACCGGATTTCCTTACGAAATTGCTGTATTGGAGAACAGCGGGGATACAAAACTCACAATTGTAAGTTCTGACAATACTGCTGTGGGTGGGGCAGCAGTGGTATTGGGGCATAGCAACTTTACAGTCGGTGGTTTTTATCCTGCCTATGAAATGCAATATGGAATAAACAATGGAAGATACCTGCGCTTCAATTATCTTCTCAGGACAACAAATGGTATTATACAATCCGCGGTTCCAAATATTATGATTCTTTCGGACAATAGTCGCGTTGGCATTAACCTGGGTCCGCCCGATGGAGCACTGACACCAAATTATCCAACTGCAAATCTTCATACGAACGGGACCGTGAGATTTCAGGGTCTTCCCAATGGAACGGGTAACCCTTTGGTTGTAGATGTGAACGGCAATGTTTTTGTGGGCAGTACACCCACCTCCAATGCATGGAACCTTACGGGTAACTCAGGAACAAATCCTGCCAATAATTTTTTAGGAACCACCGACAATAACCGGTTAGTATTTCGGACCAATAACACCGAGAAAGTAACCATATTGGCAAATGGGAATACTGGTTTCGGTCTTTCTGTACCTGCCTCCCCGGTACATGTTTTTAGCGCTACCGACGATAACCAGTTATTCCTGTCAGGTAGTGCACCCAGCACCCGCTTTTTTCAAGGACAAGACTGGAACGCTTCTGCTTTTCATGCAAGAGTAGGATTAGCTACAGGTAATGCAAACTATGTATCAACAAGTGTACCAGGAGATTTTGTCGTTCAGGTACTTGATAATGGGAGTTTACTTTTTGGAACTAATGGTGCAGGAGCAAATGGTCTTGAAAGGATGCGGATCAGCTCAATCGGTTATATAGGAATTGCTACCACAAACCCTACTGCAAAATTGCATGTAAACTGTGTTGCGGTCCCGGGACAGCCCAACCCCTCTAATATCAGATTTGAAAACCTGCCTACGGGAACCGGATTCGCTTTGGTAATGGATGCAAATGGTTATGTCTTCAAAAGTAGTTCATTGGTCGGCCGTAATGAAGTAAATGAATTAAAAGATGAAATAATAGGACTGAAAGAAGAATTACAAATGCTTCAAAATGTAGTGAATTCAATGAAAGACGGGTATTTTATTTTAAAAAATAGTAAAGAAGGAGCTTTTTTATATCAAAATAATCCTAATCCCTTTTATCAGGAGACCACAATCAGGTATTTCCTTCCGGCCGGTTCTTCCAATGCCATTTTACAGATCAATGATGTGCTGGGAACAACAATAAAGACCTACCTATTAGACAGTGAAGGTCGGCAGTCAATAACGATTGATGGAGGAGCATTATCAGCCGGGACTTATTTTTACACTCTTATTATTAATGGGAAAAAAGCAGATACCAAAAAGATGATTTTAACTAAATAATTGCTGTTAAAATCAATGACCTCCGGTTGCTAAGGCATATGGCTGGGAAAAGATTTTTTTCTTATAGGATGCCGCGTTGTGTCTCCCTTTTTAACATTTAGATGGGTAAAACGAGTACATTTGCCTTTCATAATCATTGAGATACATGAAAGTGGTAATATTTGCAGGCGGATTAGGGACAAGAATCTCGGAAGAAACAGATGCCCGTCCAAAGCCAATGGTTGAAATCGGGGGCAAACCCATTCTTTGGCATATTATGAAAACCTACAGCCAGTACGGGTTTAATGATTTTGTGATTTGCCTCGG
>CAYSIU010000348.1:0-3715 GCA_964431095.1 uncultured Chitinophaga sp.
TGATCATATTCTTTTTGTGTTCAGCCTCTTTCTTTTTAGTGCAAAACTGAAGCCTGTGCTCTGGCAGTCGCTGGCTTTTACATTGGCCCATTCGGTAACCCTGGGGCTTTCCATGTATAATGTGGTCAGGGTATCTCCTTTGGTGGTGGAGCCGCTGATTGCCCTGTCTATCCTTTACGTGGCCCTGGAAAATGTTTTTGCAAAAAGATTACGACCCTCACGAATAGGAGTGGTGTTTCTTTTTGGTCTTGTCCATGGTTTGGGTTTTGCCAGTGCCTTGAGGAGCCTGGGCCTGCCGCCCAATGCTTATCTCACCTCGCTTGTGATGTTCAATGTGGGAGTGGAGTTAGGTCAGCTCACCGTGATCCTGACCGCTTTTTTGTTAATCGGCAAATGGTTCGGCAATCGACCTTATTACCGCAAATATGTGGTGATCCCGCTTTCTTTGATGATTGCGGCTGTTGCCTTTTTCTGGGTGCTGCAGCGTACGCTACTCTAAATTTGTATTGATATTCCGGATCTTTGAAGGACTCAGGTCATACCGGTTCTTATAAGCTGCTTTATAAAATTGCTGGGCGTTATAGCCTTTTTGTAAACCCTTCATCATTTTTGCCATATAATACAATTCAAGACCCTCGAGCGGTTTCCCCGAAACATATCCTTTAAAAATGCGATAAGCTTTATCAGCCTGATGATCGCAAAACAGGCTCCAGGCATACCAGGCATACACTTGTGTGGTCTACCGGTTCGCGGTTTCCCGGAGCGCCAGCTCCACTGCCCGGGCCGGATCATTTAATATTCCCGTATACAGCTCGATGAGGTATTTGTTGTACATCTGGCCATAGCTGCTGTCGCTTACCTGCCGGACAAACTCACCCGCAAATCTTTTTTGACTTGTGCTGTCTTCTCTTGCTTCAGCAAGTTGTTCCAATTTCAATACCGCATCCGGGGATTGAGTATGCTGACGTACAAAATGAAATATTCTTTCAGCCAGGGAATCATTCTTATCATGCAGCAGCGCGATCCATCCCAACCCCAGCAGGCTGTGAAAATCGGCCGCATCCATACGAATACTCTTCATATACAAGCCCGATGCCGACCAGAGATCCCCTTTATGTATACACAGGTCGGCGGCATTCGATAAAGCCGCTTGTTGAAGATATTTGTTGCTCCCTGCTTTATCAACCGCCTGTAACATGCAACAGATGGCGCTGTCAAGGGAACCAGTATAATGTTCATATTTCGATCTCCGGAAAAGATAAGCATAGCTGTTCCCGGATGCGAGCGATTGCAGCAGACCCTTTGCCCGGTTATAATCCCCTGCCTCAAAGGATATGTCAAAACCCATTACCTCGTTCGGGAAACTGTGACCTTCCAGAAAGATCGCTTTTTTCACAAATGAGTCGGCTTCATAAAACCGGTGCCGGGTTATGGCAAGCGCAGCCAGTGTTCTGAAAATACCAGGTTCTTTCCCCTGGTTTGCTTCATTGGATCTTATCATCAGGCTATCGGCCTTCAAAAGGTCAGGGATACGGCCATACAGGTGGAAGGAGGAGCTGAGGGCCGACGCATATTCCGGTCCGTTCACATAATTATCGGGTTTATCTTTCATCCGTCTTTCCCAAAAAACAAGATCACTGTCGGCTGTCAATGCCCTTGGCGAGGGGCGATAATGCACGATCAGGCTATCGGCAAAGCGAACATCCACTATTTGCCGGGCTGCATTTTTACAAGCCATCTGCAGAAGAATTAATGGCAGGGAAACGACAATGATCCTTTTCATTGATGGGGTTTACAAAACATACGAAATGAACCCTTACCGGGTTTCCTTTTCGTTGAAGAATTGATAGGATAAAACCGGGCTGCAAACGGGGATGGGGTACCCCGGTTTTAATTCATCATCAGCACGTTAACGCTGCGCTGGAGGATATTAAAAGCGATCTCGGCCATCAGGTTTTCTTTATCGAGCGTGGGATTCACTTCGGTGATCTCGAAACAGCAGATCTTACGGTTCTGCATGAATTTGCTGATAAGGTCTTCCGCCTCTCTTTCCCGCAGCCCATTACTCACCGGGGTGCCGGTTCCCCGGGTGATCGAAGCATCAAGGCTGTCCACATCAAAGGAGATATAAATATCGGTACAATCGGCCAGGTAACGCAGCACGGAGCGCACGACGTTCTCCGCTCCTTTATTCCTGACTTCTTTTGTCGTGATCACTTTCATATCGTATTTCTCAATGAGATGGCGTTCTTCTTTTTCATAGTCCCTCAGGGAAATAAAGACCACATCTTCCGGCAACACCTTTGGCGAAATTTTACCGGCATTCTTCAGGTAGTTCCAGTACTTCACGGTGGCCTCATCCACGTCGTGTACTGCACATTCTTCGTTGTTCTTATTGATCGATACAGCCAGTCCCATACCATGTACATTACCTGAAGGAGTGGTAAAGGGTGTATGCAGGTCTGCATGGGCATCGATCCAGATCACTCCCAGTTTACTCTTGGGTCTTGCTACTTTGATGCCCGCTACGGTGGCCCCTGCCGTGCTGTGATCACCGCTCAACACCACCGGGAAAAAATTGTTTTTGATGGCATCACTCACGGCTTTACTGACCCTGTCGTACATGGCGGCAATGCCCTTGATACGTTTGGCATAAGGCGATTCGATCGGCTCATAGAGTAATTTATTTTCCGTGGGGATCTTTTCAGAGGGGAAATGGATAAAAAAATTGCTCATAAAATCCAGGGCAGCGATCTTGATGGCATCAATACCCATGCTGGCGCCGCGGGTACCGGCCCCGATCTCGGAAGGGACTTCTATCAGGTTTATATTCTTCATACAGCGATCGTTAAAGAAACAGACGGGAACAACCGTTCATTCAAATGGGCAACTAAGTAAGAGAGGGGGAGAATGATCACCGGATCGTGCATGGCGGGACGGGAATATAAAAATTAGGGGCCAACGAGTCGCCCGCAAAACCGTAAATCCTTCTGCCTTTTTTTATCACACGACTCATAAAGTAATAAGAACAAAGTTAGTTATTTGTCCATGAAGTCAGGTATCGGTTCTATTCATGGAGGGCTAATACCGGTACGGAGCTGTGATAGATCAGCTTTTTTGTGTGGCTTTTGATGAACAGTTTGGACAACAGGGTCTGTTCTTTATGCACGATGATGATAATATCGATTTTTTTATCCTCGGCAAACTGGTTGATCGCATCATCCACATCATGCAAACCCAGGAAATAAAATTCAGGAAAAAATTCACTGAACATTTCTTTCAGTTGGGTTTTCTCAGACTGGTAGTCTTCCGTTAATGCTATATAATGGCTACTGTCCACGTTCAATACATGGAAATTCGGCTGAAAGGTCTTGAGCACTTTCCGGATCGGTACGGAAGGGGTTGCCGATAGTACATTTTTGAAATCGGAAGTGAGCAATACGTTCTTTACGTCCTTGTATTGCGCTTCGGGAGGTATGATCAGCACCGGGCACACTTTTTTGTCCACTATTTTCAATGTATTGCTGCCGATCAGGGTCTGACCGATCGCCGAACGACCGGTAATGCCCATGATGATCAGGTCGGCGAAACGGTGACGGGCCAGTTTTTCCAGTTCTGTGATGAAATCATTTCCCTGCTCGGCCAGCACCTCGGTTTTTACGATACCAATTGCACGAAGATCCTTTTTTAACTCCTCCATTTTATCAAGGGCTTC
>CAYSIU010000349.1:0-3707 GCA_964431095.1 uncultured Chitinophaga sp.
AACGATGACCCCGCTTTTGTTACGGCCCAGCCGGGCAAGAGGAAAATCCCGGAATGCCTTGTAGTCTTCAAAACTCAGTTTCTTCTGTAGCGGGTAATAACGATCATTATTGTTGAATGCAAGGGTCAGCTCCCCTTTATAATCCATCGCGGTTTTGTCTCCGAAATAATTGGCTAACGCGATGGCAAAAGAATCGATGTTCTCCCGGAAACGTTTTCCCTTTTTTTCCCGAAGACCGTCGGCATTAAAATCCATGTAAATATCAAAACTGGGAATGGAGGTGCTTAGCATCTGGCCATCTTCGCTGAAGATGGTTCCCCTTTCAGCGGTAAGCGGAACGAAGCGCCGGTGCAGGCTATCGCTCATACTGCGCCAGTAACTGCCCTGGAAGCGCTGAATATAAAAAGCCCTGCCGACCACCAGCAGGCTCAGCAGCATGATGCCGAGAAAGCTGAGATAGACTCTCCACAGTATGTCACGTTTTACTTCCAATGTCCGCTTTCACCCCGCCTGGCGGGGTTGTTTTTTTAGTTGTAGTTCGTTGTTCCGTTCGAGCCCGTTTATTCGGCAGTAACCGTATCTTTTAATACAACCGGCGAAACCATCAACTCTTTCAAACCAAGCGGCACAACAGCTTTTACCAACTCACTCTGCTTGCTTTGACTCATCACTTTACTCTTCACATCGATGTATTCATACTGCAGTTCTTTCACTTCTTTTGCTGTACGGTTGATGTTGCGAATGGTTTTATCAGCATAATGACCATTAAAGATGTACAGCACCGCCAGCAATGCCAGGAACAAAAAGAACGGTACCTGCTTTACGACAGCCTGATAGTTCAGCCACCGTTTCCACCCGGTCCGGTAGCTGCCAGCAGCAATCGGTTCAGGTTGGGGTTCCCGTTCTAATGGGTTTCGTTGTTCCTGCATAATTGAATGGTTCAACTTGTTTCTGCCTGGCCAATGCAGGGCAGAATGAAATTCAATGGATACAGATCTTTTGCGTTTGATACCTTTTATATATACTGTTATGAATTGTTTTTTTTTATACCATCATCAGCTTTTCTGCCACACGCAGTTTTGCACTGGCTGCTCTTGGGTTTCGATCGATCTCTTTTCGCGAAGGCAGTACCGGTTTCTTTGTAATCATTTTTAGTTCATTCGCGGGTTCCGTGCTGATAAACGGGTGCTCTTCCGGTTCATCAAATGAACCGCGGCGAAAAAAAGTTTTTACCAATCTGTCTTCAAGAGAATGAAACGTGATGATAGCTGCACGACCTCCGGGCTTTAACAGGGCAGGAACCTGTTGCAGCAATTCTTTCAGTGCTCCCAATTCATCGTTCACCTCGATCCTCAAAGCCTGAAAAACCCGGGCAAAATACCGGTTGGGATTTCCTTTTACAATTTTCCGGAGTGCATGCTTGAATGCGTCAACGGTTTTCAGCGATACTGTATTACGGAGCCGGAGGATGGTGCTGGATAAGGTTCTGGCATTTGTCACTTCGCCATACTGCTCAAAAATTTTATGCAATCGCTGCTCAGGGTAACTGTTCAACACATCATGGGCTGTCAGGGTCTGTCGCCTGTCCATCCGCATATCGAGTGCCGCATTGAACCGGGTCGAAAAACCTCTTTCAGCCTCATCAAACTGATGACTGCTGACTCCCAGGTCGGCCAGGATACCATCCATCCTCCCTATATCATGGAGGCGAAGAAAGCGTTGCAGGTGGCGGAAATTTTCCGGTATAAAAATGATCCGCTGATCATCCGAAAGGTTGGCTCTTGCATCTGCATCCTGGTCAAAGGCAACGAGTTTTCCTTTGTCGCCCAAATGATCCAGGATGGCTTTGGAATGGCCGCCCCCACCGAACGTGCAATCCACATAAATACCCGAAGCTTGAATCCGGAGAGCCTCAATAACTTCATTTAACAGGACCGGTATATGATAGGGATTCGCTGATGGCTTACCGGGGTGATTGTGTTTTGGTTTTTCCCATTTCTCTTTTTGGTTTTTCATCCTGGTTAGCCAATTAGCGGATTAACTATTTACCATCCACCTTCCCTCCCCCGAGAACATCCCTGCCCAGTTCACTCAATGCATCCGAAGAAAGTGCGTCAAAGAGCTGTCTGTACTTATTACTATCCCAGATTTCCATCTTATCGCCTGTAGCCATCAGCACAAGGTCTTTTTGCAACTCCGCATACTTTTTGAGATTAGGCGGTATCAGTATGCGCCCCGCGGTGTCAGGTTCCACGTAAGTGGCCCCATTCAAAAAGGCCCTTTTGAATTCCCTTTGTTTCGGATCAAATTCATTCAGGCCATTCACTTTTGCAAAGAGCGGCTCCCATGTTTTCAGCGGGAAAAGAGCCAGGCATTTATCAAATCCCCTGTTAATAACAAAGCGGTCTCCATCCTCGTCCGGTAGCTGTCTTTTAAAACCGGCGGGGAGCAGGAACCGCCCCTTGGCGTCCAAGGTGGCCTCGAATTCTCCGAGAAAGCCTGTCATTATCAGTGGTTTGGATCAATTTTTTTAATAAATTGACACAAAATAACACTTTTTCCCACTTAAACAGAAAATTTTTCTGCTTTTCTTTTTTCCACAATCAATTTCCCCATGTAATACTTACTGGTAAAGGTTTTCAGCCGATGGAAAAATTTTTACTGAAAAATTGGGTTAGTTTGCTGTGAATTCAGGTGGAAAAACTGTGGATAGTGCTGTTTCCAAACCTTATTGGAAGATTTTTAGCTGTTTGCGGGCCGGGAAAAAAACAGGTTAATTTACTTCGCATCAAATTCAAGATATGGCCACAGCAGGTTATTCCGCTACACCTCTTTTACAAAAACTAGGGATCAAGCCCGGGATGAAAATACTGTTGATCAATGCACCTGTAGATTATGATGATCTATTGGAACTGAATGTAAAGGATCAACATTGCCGGAAAAATGAGATGCCTGATTTCGTCCATCTCTTTGTAAAAAACAATAAGGAATTTGAAGCAAACATGAAAAAACTGAAGCCTGCTTATGAAAAGAACCCGGTCATCACGATCTGGGTTTCCTGGTATAAAAAATCCGCAAAGATCCCTACCGATGTGACCGAAGATGTGATCAGGAACTATGCATTGAAAAACGGATTGGTCGATGTGAAGGTTTGTGCAGTGAGTGAAATATGGAGTGGGTTGAAACTGGTTGTTCCCCTGAAAAGCCGATGAAAAGGCCCCTATGGTGCAGGTCCCGCCAGGAAAAAAATTTTTCAGCTCCCGGGAAAGAAGTAAAATAAGAAAGTATCCGAAGCGATTTTACGGGAAAGTCCTTAAAAGTATTCCACAATTTTTCTAACCGCTTGAAAAAATTAGACAAATCTGTATCTTCATACCTAATGAAGGTTTCCCTTCGAACCACTATAGATTAGATTCTGAAGCAAAAAATTCTTACCGCAAGGACAACCTTCAGCAACACACCGACCCTCCTGGTTAGTGATTAGTTTAGCCCACCATTTGTAAAATCCCGGGTTACCCTGGTAAACTGTAATTAAAATCAGCACAATGATGATGTGGGTGCTTTATTTGTACCCGGCTCAATGAGTGCTGGTTACCAAAAGCGGTAACCGGCGGCTGTAAAAAACCGGTGTTCTTTGATTATCGCAAACATTCAAGCATATCTGCCAACAGATGCATTGATCATCTTAATAAGCTTTATTATGCCAC
>CAYSIU010000350.1:0-3701 GCA_964431095.1 uncultured Chitinophaga sp.
AGTAGCAAACCAGATGCACAAAGGGGAAAAGAAAGAGATAGGCATTATGTAAGTAATAAGGGAATATAGTGTGGCCGGTGAGAAAGTTCTATTTGAGGGCAATAACTATAGCGAAAGTTGGGAAAAAGAAGCTGAAAAGAGAGGTTTGCCGAATATCAAAACCACACCTTTGGCGCTGGATGCCATGCTGACCAAGAAAGCCAAGCATCTTTTCGAAAGCAATCATGTTTATACTCACGAAGAGCTGGAAGCCCGCCACGAAATAGAGCTGGAGAAATACATCAAAAAAGTTCAGATCGAAAGCCGCATCATGGGCGAACTGGCTACCAGTCATGTTTTACCGGCAGCCATCCGTTACCAGAACCTGCTGATCAGCAATATCAGGGGTTTGAAAGAAGCGGGATTGCCGGATACCGCCTATGCCAATCAAAAACAGATCCTGGAAAAAATATCCGAACACATTAATAAAACCAGCGAGCTGGTGGAGAAAATGATCGAAGCCCGGAAGATCTGTAACAATATAGAAAACTCCCGCAGCAGGGCCATCGGGTACCAAAGCCAGGTCAAAGATGCTTTCTTTGATGAAATACGTTATCATGTCGACAAACTGGAACTGCTGGTAGACGACCGGGAATGGTACCTGCCCAAGTACCGTGAGATGTTGTTTCTGAGATAAGGGGGCACAAGTACAGGAAAGACGCAAGGAGCAAGTCAAGAGATCCGGGATTTGAAATCCTGTGACCGTGCTTTTGCCTTGAATCTTAACGAAAGTTCGCTTTCATTACCCTCATCACGTTCCCACCAAGAATTTTTTTGATCGATTTTCTCGAATAGCCTCTCTTTAATAACTCTTCCGTGATCTTCGGGTAAGTAGTTACGTCCTCTAATCCAACAGGTAAAGAGGAAACGCCGTCAAAATCGGAACCGATACCAACGTAATCATCGCCAATGAACTTTACGATGTAATCAATATGATCCACCATCTGGGCCAGGGTTGGACGTGTCTTTTGCATTTCCCCGTCATAATATTTCTCCCAGGCCGATTTCATGGCGGCTGAATCTTTTAAGACCGTAAAGAGTGAATCCTGCATTGATTTTTTAAAAGGACCGTTTAAATACGAGGATCGCTGGTCATATTCTTTGCTGATAAAGCCTGAATAGAAATTGATACAAATGACACCCCCGTTCTTAGCTACTGCTTTGATCTGGTCATCTTTGACATTTCTGAATACGGGGCAGATATTCCAGACAGAACTGTGTGAAAGCAATACTGGTTTTGTGGTTGTGGCAATCGCATCATAAAAGGTTTGTTCACCGGTGTGGGAAAGATCGATGATGATACCCAGTTCGTTCATCTTTTTTACAATCTGCCTTCCAAATTCAGTAAGGCCTTTTTGGCGCGACACTCCCTGGAATGAAGAAGTTTCATCCATTGCGCTGGTAGCCCAACTGGTGCTGTTATTCCAGGTAAGGGTCATATACCGCATCCCCCGCCGGTACAATTCTTCCAGTTTCCGGAGATCATCTTCGATCATGTGACCGCCTTCCACGCCGATCAGGGCCACGAGTTTGTGCTCCCGGATTCCTTTTTTGACATCTTTATAGTTTGCCGCCAGGATCATTTTTGAAGGGTTCCTCCCTACGATATGATCGAGTGAATCGATCTCTTCATTGGCATCGTGATAGAAACCTTCTTTGCGACGGGGCGTCTTGTCGGTCCATACAGAAAAGAACTGTACATCCACTCCGCCTTCTTTCCAACGGTCAAGATCGCTGTGACCGGAAGAAAGACGATGAGATATATCCTTTCCTGCCAGCACGGAGGAAGAAAGAACATCGTTATGCGTGTCCACCAATATGGCTTTGCGATGCAATTTTGAAACAGGTTGCGCCTGTGCCATGCTGATCATCGAACAACCCAGAATGAGAAAATAATTTTTCATTTCTTTTTTGATAAGTTGAAATTAAAAAATCCCGGTGGAGTTCCGGGACAAATACATCAAAAAATAATCGTTTCTATTTCAATTGAAACCCTTCCAGAAACTTGGTATTAAAATCCCCGCTGCGGAAACGGGTGTCCTGCATCAACTGCAGGTGGAAGGGAATCGTTGTTTTGACTCCTTCGATCACATACTCACTCAGCGCCCGGTACATGGTCTGAATAGCTTCCGACCGGGTTTGTGCTACGGTAATCAGTTTACCGATCATGGAATCATAATAGGGCGGGATGACATAACCCCCGTAAGCATGGCTATCCACCCTTACTCCATGACCGCCGGGCTGGTGCAACACGGTGATCCTTCCGGGTGAAGGGCGGAAATCATTGTAAGGGTCCTCCGCATTGATACGGCACTCAATGGCATGCATCTCCGGTATATAATCCCTTCCCGATATTTTTTCTCCCATGGCGATCTTGAGTTGTTCCTTGATCAGGTCAAAATTGATGACCTCCTCGGTAACACAATGCTCCACCTGGATGCGGGTATTCATTTCCATGAAATAGAAATTGCGGTCTTTATCTACCAGGAACTCAATCGTACCCACGCTTTCATAATTGATGGCCCCTGCCGCTTTCTTGGCAGCTTCTCCCATTTTAAAACGAAGTTCATCGGTCATAAACGGAGAGGGCGATTCTTCCACCAGTTTCTGGTGACGCCGCTGAATGGAGCAATCCCTTTCACTCAGGTGGCAAATCGTTCCATATTGATCACCCGCCACCTGGATCTCAATATGCCTTGGTTCTTCCACAAATTTTTCCATGTAGATCCCATCATTCTTAAAAGCAGCGGCCGCTTCGGCTTTGGCAGTATTAAAGGCCCTTTCCAGGTCGGCCTCCTCCCATACGATCCGCATCCCCTTGCCTCCACCACCCGCTGTCGCTTTCAGGATTATGGGATAGCCCATAGCACTGGCGATTCCTTTGGCTTCCGCGATACTTTGCAATAAGCTATCCCCTCCCGGCACCACGGGCACTCCGGCTTTTATCATGGTCTCTTTCGCCGTTATTTTATCGCCCATGGCATTGATCATTTCCGGGGTAGGCCCGATGAATTTTATCCCATGATCATTGCATATCTGCGCGAACCTTGCATTTTCCGCCAGGAAGCCATAGCCGGGATGCACGGCATCGGCATTAGTGATCTCCGCAGCAGCCATTAAATGAGGAATATTGAGGTAGGAATCGGAACTCTGAGGGCGGCCCACGCAAACTGCTTAATCGGCAAATTTTCCGTGCAGGCTGTCACGATCGGCCGTAGAATACACCGCCACGGTTTTGATCCCCATTTCCCGGCAGGTACGGATCACCCGCAAAGCGATCTCTCCCCTGTTTGCTATTAAAACCTTTTTGAACATAGAATCATTTGCTGATTGACTAACGTGCTGATTGGCGAATGGCATTTTGAATTTTATCCCGGCTTCAGCACATCAGCTAATTATCACATTAGCCCATTATTAAATCATGTAGGTTCAACCAGGAACAAAGGCTGGTCATATTCCACAGGTGAAGCGTCTTCCACCAGCACTTTTACGATCCGGCCTTTTACTTCGCTCTCAATCTCGTTAAAGAGTTTCATAGCCTCAATGATACAAACCACGGACCCGGGGCTGACCTCGTCTCCCACTTCCACAAAAATGGGTTTGTCGGGAGAAGGTCGCCGGTAGAAGGTCCCGATCATCGGGCTTTTTATGGTGAGCAGGTT
>CAYSIU010000351.1:0-3698 GCA_964431095.1 uncultured Chitinophaga sp.
GACTTAGGCATTCAAGGCTTATTTTTCCTGATCGCCGAATCCCTTTACCCCATCATCACTATCCGGTTTCCCGGGTCTTTGTTATTTGTTTATCTCTACATTTGTCCCGTCAAAACGGTACAATGAGAAAATTCCTGATCGTTTGCGGGGTCCTTTTTATCCATGTATTCAGCTATGCACAGAATAAAACACTAAGCATCGAAGATGCGATCCTCAATGCAAGAACGACCCTGGCCCCCCAAAATCTTCCACAATTACAATTCTACGGATCGACCAACGATTACATCTACCTGAAAAAAACGGGCGAAAAAGAGACCTGGATGAAAGGAAATTATAAAGCGACCGCTGAAACTTCTTTCCTGAACCTTGATCAACTCAATAAGCAACTGAAGGAGACGGGACTCGATACCGTAAAAGCAATGCCCGCGATCAAATTTGCTCCCGCCGGCTGGATCATGACCGTAAATGGAGATAAGATCCGGCTGGACCCCGTCCACCGAAGCTATAAAATGCTGTTGCCAAAAGAACTTGCCGGCAAAGAAAATGCAGAAGAAAGCAGCGCCGGGTATGTCGCTTACCTTGACAACCATAATCTCTTTATTTCACAGATTCCTGACACGACATCCGCTAACAATAATAAAAAGAACCCCGTACAGGTAACGACCGATGGCAGTAAAGATATCGTTTATGCTTCCTCCGTACACCGGGAGGAATTTGGCATTACCAAAGGAACATTCTGGAGCAATAGCGGAACGCAACTGGCTTTCTACAGGATGGACCAGAGCATGGTGACCGATTACCCCATAATCAACTGGTCTGACAGACCCGCCAAAGCCGAACTGATCAAATACCCCATGGCTGGCGACAAAAGCCATCATGTAACAGTCGGCGTTTATAATGCCATCACCCAAACTACCATTTGGCTGAAAACCGGGGAGCCCGCAGAGCAATACCTGACCAATATTGCATGGAGCCCCGATGATAAATACATTTTCATTGCTGTGCTGAACCGGGGACAAGATCATATGTGGCTCAATCAATATGATGCTGTTAGCGGCAATCTTGTAAAAACCCTCTTCGAAGAAACAGACAATAAATACGTGGAGCCGCTTGTACCCATGCTCTTTTTAAAAACCAATCCCAGCCAGTTCATCTGGCAAAGCAATCACGACGGATGGAATCACCTGTATTTATATGATGTGAACGGCACACTCCTCAAACAACTCACCAGGGGAAATTGGGAAGTGATCGATGTAAAAGGTTTCGATGTAAAGGAAGAGAATCTTTTTTATTCTTCCACGGAGGAATCACCCGTTGACAGGAACCTGTATGTGTTGAATATGAAAACCGGCATATCGGAAAGACTGACCCAAGGAGGACTTGCCCACGGCACGCAGGTGAGTGCGGATGGCAGTTTAATACTGGACAATTACAGCAGTATCTCCGTTCCGAGGGTCATTCAATTACTAAACAGGAAACCGGGCAAGCCGAAGATCCTGCTGACAGCTCCTGATCCCCTGGCGGGTTACGGCAAAGGACAACTAAGTGTGTTTACCATTAATAATAAAACAGGTACCCCTATTTATTGCCGTCTTTTCAAGCCGGTGAACTTTGACAGTACAAAAAAATACCCGGTCATTGTTTATTGGTATGGCGGCCCTCACGTGCAACTGATCGGGAACAGCTGGAATGGCAATGCCGCTGATTACTGGTTCCAGTATCTCGCGGAGAGAGGGTATGTGGTTTTCAGCATCGACCCAAGAGGAAGCGATAATCGTGGAAAGGCATTTGAACAAGCCATTTTCCGGAGATTGGGTGACGCCGAAATGGAAGATATGATGGACGCCATGAATTTTCTTACCAGCCAACCCTATATTGATAAAAACAGGATGGGTTTGTTTGGCTGGAGTTTTGGCGGGTTTATGACCACCGATTTTATGTTGAACCACCCCGGCATCTTCAAAGCTGCTGTAGCAGGAGGACCCGTGATGAACTGGCAATACTATGAGATCATGTATGGCGAAAGGTATATGGATACGCCACAGGAAAATCCTGAAGGATATGCGGCGACTAACCTGATCAAACAGGCGGGCAAATTAAAAGGGAAATTATTATTGATCCACGGATTGCAGGATCCCGTGGTGGTGCAGCAACATTCGGTAAATTTTGTAAAAGCATGCATTGATAACGGGGTACAGGTTGATTACATGATTTACCCGGGATATGAACACAATGTAACTGGAAAAGACAGAGCGCATCTTTACCAGAAAATAACGGATTATTTTATGGAGTTCCTGAAATAAACCTCTTAATTTTTCAATATGAAAAAGTTTTTATTGCCACTGATTGCCGTTTTCGCATGTTACCGCATCGCGGCACAACTGAATTATTCCGGTGCTTATGGTTATACGCTTAAAGCACAGGGCAATCCCCCGAAAACGGAAAAGAACAGGGTCCCGGCCGGGAATCTTGTTTTAATGAAGATGGATGGAAACAAATACCGGTTCTGGCTGGATGTTACGCTGGGCTGGCCGACCTATGCCGTAGGAGAAACGGATGGCACCATTACGTTCGTCAATGATACGGCCTCTTTTGATAATACATTTGAAAATGCAACGAAACCCTGCATGCTGAAATTCAGGATCGCCAATAATGTGGTCACGATCAAAAGTCTCTCCGCTTCATTCAACTGTGGCTTTGACAGCGGGGTTCATGCAGACGGTGATTACCCCCGTTTAAAAACACAGCCCCTGCTGAACAACGACTGGTTAAAAAAACAATACGGGCAATCTCCCCCGGCAGTGATTACCGCCAGTAAAGCCGAGCTGTTCCAGGATGAAGACTGCAAGCAGTCATTTTCGCCCAAAAAATATTTTTATAAAGGAGATGCTTTGTTCAGTATTGCCGAGTCGGATAAAGGTATCTATACCGAATATTTTCCTTCACCCGGAAAGTTTGTATATGGTTGGATAAAAAGACAGGATGTAAAAATCGGCAGTTCCCAATAGACGACAGCAGTTCTAACTACAAAGAAGTCAACGGCCCAATAAATCGGTCAGGGCCGTCCTGATATCGGGAAACAGGAATTTAAAGCCCGATAACTCTGTTTTGGCACTGCTGATCCTGGCACTTTTCAGCACCTCGATGCTCATTTCTCCAAGCAAAAGTTTTAAAACAAAACCAGGAACATGAACCGGGATAAAGAACTTTTGTTTTATCCGGGCCAGTTGCATTACCAGTTCTTTGTTGGAAACCGGGTGGGGAGCCACTGCATTATAGACCCCGCTCATTTTTTCCTTTTCAATAGAGGTGATGAATAAGTTAACCAGGTCGTCAATATGTATCCAGCTGATAATTTGATTGCCACTACCTAAAATAGCTGCCACACCAAAGCGTAAAGGCTTTTCAAATTCTTTCAATACCCCGCCGTTATTACTCAATACAATTCCTGTCCTGAGTTTTATCAACCGTATCCCCAACTGTGTTAGCGGTTCAATGCTCTCTTCCCATAATTTGCATGTAGTACCAAGAAAATCCTTTGCAGCCGGATCAGTTTCAACAAAAGCGGGCTTTATTGCTTCCTCCCCGTGTGGATTGGTCAGGGAGGGATCGGGCCCGTACCAACCGATCGCGGAAGAACTCACCACAGCTTTTACTTTATGGGGTGTTGTTTTCAGGCTGTCAGCGATCAGCCTTCA
>CAYSIU010000352.1:0-3672 GCA_964431095.1 uncultured Chitinophaga sp.
TTTGTCCCGTGCTGCTCTTCCGATTTTCTGGTTGCTTAGTAAAATAAACATCCGTTTTTTCCAGGTTTTACTCATTAAACGCACCCGGGACGATGCCGTGACCGAGGAAGAAATTAAAACCCTGATCACGGAAGGAACTGAAGCCGGCACAATCGATGAGGCAGAACAGGAGATCATTGAACGTGTATTTCATCTGGGTGACCGCAATACCACTTCCCTGATGACCTACCGGAATGACATCATCTGGTTCAACCTGGATGATAACGAGGATAAGATCAAGGAAAAGATCATGCGGGAACCCCATTCGACCTACCCTATCTGCGACGGCTCGTTGGACAATATTAAAGGCGTAGTGTCCATTAAAGACCTTTATGTAAATCCGGATAATACCTTGTTCCGGCACATCATGCGCCCGGCACTTTTCATCCCGGAGAATAATACGCCTTACCAGGTGCTCGAAAAGTTCAAGAAATCAAAGATCCATTCTGCTTTTATCGTGGACGAATATGGAAGCATCCTGGGACTGATCACGCTGAACGATATTTTAGAGGCCATCGTCGGTGATATCCCGCAGCCGGATGTACCTGACTATGAGATTCGGAAAAGAGACGACGGTACTTACCTGGTGGATGGCCAGATACCTTTCTATGATTTCCTGAGTTATTTTCAAAAAGCCGGATGGATGAACGAAGGAGAGCATGATTTCGACACCCTGGCGGGCTTTATCCTGCACCAATTGGAACGGATACCGAAAACCGGTGACCGTGTGTACTGGAAGGGATTTAAAATAGAAGTAATAGATATGGATGGGCACCGGATCGACAAAGTGCTGGTGACATTAAGCCAGGAGTTGAAGGAAGATATGGGAGGAGTAGTGAAGAGTGAATAGATAAAAGGGAATAGATAATTTACAAGAGGATACACGCCCTTCTGTCAAAAATTAAATGTCGTCTCTTTATCGGGATAATTCAGCTTAGTACTTTTCCTGTTTCCGCCCACGATCACATGCATAATGTTGATCTGGTCGTCAAAAAGGTCATATAAGATTGTATTGGTAATATCCACCACGCTTACCGCACTGATATTATGGGCTTCTACATAGCCATAAGCCGCTTCGCTTTCATTTTCAAAGCCCAGGTACAACAAGGATACCAGTTTGCCGTTGACACGGATCGACAGGTGGCTCAGGACATATTTCTTCACCAGGCTATCCATCGCCGCCTTGTTGGGCGGGTTGATGAGGTCCACCCGGGTCTTGTAAGATTTTGAAAGGATATTTTCAAAGTCATCGGTGAATATCTTGCAGCTTATTTCCAGCGTCTTGTCGGCAGCGTTATGATTGATCTCGGTCACACTGACATGAAAAGGGTGTGGGGCCGGTCCTTTTGCAGGGAAGGGCCTTATTTCTTTATTTTGCAGGCCCCTGTTGAAAGACAGGAAAGCGGGAACGGCCATAAAAAAGAACCATCTATTGAATAATGCAGCCATTGACACAAAATTTTTTTTGTTTACAAAAGTCTGGATTATTTTGAACACCTTTAAAGGGAAAAAATAGCTTATTCACCAAATGGACGGGATTCGCTGGTAAGAAGATGCAGGATTTCGGATTTTATTTTCGGTTGGGTTGGGAACATATCATCAGCAGCAATGCGCTGGATCACCAGTTGTTCATTGCCGCATTGGTGGCCATCTACACACTGAAAGACTGGAAACATGTGCTGGTACTGGTCACTGCCTTTACCATCGGTCATTCATTGACACTGGCCCTAAGCGTAATGGATATTGTTCGGTTCCCTTCCCGCTGGGTGGAGTTCCTGATTCCCTGTACCATTGTGATTACAGCCATCAGTAACCTGTTCCAGAGAAAGTTCACTTATCGTTCTATCCGTATCAATTATTTTTTAGCTCTTTTTTTCGGGTTGATCCATGGGATGGGGTTTGCCAATACGCTCCGTTTCATGCTGGCAAGGGACCAGAACCTCGGCTGGAGCCTGTTTGGCTTTAATGTAGGCCTAGAAGTGGGCCAGGTGACCGTCGTGGCTGTTTTATTATCGCTGGCATTTATAATACTCACCCTGCTGAGAGTGAACCGGCGTGAATGGGTCATTTTTTTATCTGCCGGAGTTTTCAGTATCGCTTTGAAAATGGCATTGGACAGAATTTCATCATTATAAAATCAATTCATAAAATGAAAAAGTTCATTCCCGGTCTGGTGATGGCCCTTGGCCTGGGGGCAACCGCTCTTGGGCAGAATACGCAGAATAACCCGGGCAGCAATCATGGCAATAAATTTGAAGAAATGGGCACCATTTTCCCCACGCCCAATGAATACCGGACCGCCAGCGGGGCACCGGGGCCCAAATACTGGCAGCAACGCTGCGATTACGATATCAAATGTGAGCTCGATGAGAAAAACCTGAAACTGACAGGCAGTGAAACGGTGACCTACTTCAATAATTCTCCCAATGAACTGACCTATCTCTGGCTCCAGCTCGATGAGAACCAGCACAGCAGCGTGAACAACGCGAATTACCAGAACAGTAATATGATGAACCGGCAAGTGACGCCACAGCAGATCGACCGTATACAGGAAAACAAGGGTAATGATAATGGTTATGGCGATAAGATCGCGAAACTGACCGATGCCAACGATAAACCCCTGACCTATACGATCAATAAGACTATGATGCGCGTGGAATTACCCGCTCCTTTAAAACCCGGCCAGCGTTTTGTTTTCAAACTCGATTGGTATTATAATATCTCGGACCGGATGACCCGGGGTGGCCGCGGTGGTTATGAATACTTCCCGGAAGACGGCAATTATCTCTTCACAATGACCCAATGGTATCCCCGTCTTTGTGTATACAGTGATTTCAGGGGATGGCAAAACCATCAATTCACCGGCCGGGGGGAATTTGCATTGACGTTTGGGAATTTCAAAGTGCAGATGACGGTTCCGGCAGACCATGTGATCGGCGCCACAGGTGAATGCCAGAATTACCAGCAGGTATTATCCCCGGCACAATTCGCCCGGCTTCAGAAATCAAGGACCGGTAAGGAAGAAGTCACGGAGATCGTTACCCTGGACGAGGCGAAAGCCGCCGAGAAACAAAAAAGCGATAAGAAGAAAACCTGGATATTCAAGGCCGACAATGTCCGTGATTTTGCCTGGGGTTCTTCCCGGAAATTCGTTATGGATGCTATGCCAGCCCTGGTGGAAGGAAGAAAAGTGATGTGCATGAGCTACTATGCGAAAGAAGCCTATGGCTTGTACCGTAAATTTTCAACGAAAGTCGTGGCTCATACCATCAAGACCTATTCCAAATTCACTATCCCCTATCCTTACCCGGTGGCACAAAGCGTGGAAGCCAGCAACGGTATGGAATACCCGATGATCTGTTTCAATTTTGGCAGGACAGAAAAGGACGGCACCTACAGCGAGGGCACCAAGAACGGTATGCTGGGTGTGGTGATTCATGAAGTTGGGCATAATTTCTTCCCGATGATCATCAACAGCGATGAACGGCAGTGGACATGGATGGATGAAGGGCTCAACACGTTCGTGGAATACCTCACGGAAGAATTGTGGGACAATAAATTTCCCACACGACGGGTACCTGCCACTTATATCACCAACTACATGAAACTGCCCAAGGAGCAGTTGGACCCCAT
>CAYSIU010000353.1:0-3670 GCA_964431095.1 uncultured Chitinophaga sp.
GAAAATTCACGGCCAGTAATCTCTTATTCTCTTCTGTTCTGGTGGGTGTGCCGATTAAAAAGAACTGGGGCATTGCGTTCGGGATCAGGCCTATTTCCAGGATCAGCTATAAAATGTTTCATAATGAACGGTTGAAGGACCCGATAACCGGGTTGCCGATCGACAGCGCGACTACCCGTTACGAAGGAGATGGAGGTTCGTATCTGGCTTCCCTGGGCACCGGGTTTAAGGTTTTTGAAAGAGACAAGGGAAAGAGTCTTGAAGAAAGCCTGAACCTCGGCTTGAGTGCAGGATATTTTTTCGGTAAAAAAGATTACAGTTCCCGCAGGAGCCTGATCAATGACACCGTGGATTATTACCAGGCCAATTTCCAGATCAAGACCAGCTATGGCAACGTGTATTTTAGTGCCGGGCTGCAATACAAGGTTCCTTTGACCAATACGATCCTGCTCACGGCAGGAGCTTATGGAAGCTGGAGCCAGCATCTGAATGCATCGCAGGACCAGATCAGGGAGACTTTTGTGTATGATGCTACTTACGGCGATCTTCGACTGGACAGCGTGTCAGATATAAAAGACGTAAAAGGAAAAATCACGCTTCCTGCTTCCTATACGCTGGGTCTTTTGCTGCAAAAGTACCCGGTCATTAACAAAGAAGGTGGCTGGCTGCTGGGGATTGATTTCGCCACACAGAACTGGAACCAGTACCGGATATACGGGCAGAAAGACTCTGTGCGTAACAAATGGGAGCTGAGACTGGGAGGTCAATTGAGTCCTATTCCCAAAAGAAATTATTTCAGCAATGTCATCTACCGGGCTGGTTTTTTTGTGGGGCCCGATTATATCCAGCTGCAACAAAAGCTGATGCAGATCGGCGCTTCGTTCGGCCTCGGACTCCCGATCCCCAATCAAAACAGGCTCAGTCCCTACCAGGCATCGATCATTAATCTTGCATTTGAATATATCAAAAGGGGAAATAATAATAATTTGCTGAAAGAAAACTTATTCAGGTTATCCATCGGGCTTTCGCTCAGCGATATCTGGTTCATCAAACGGAAATATGATTGATGCATTCTTTAATAGAAAAATTTTATATGCAGCAGCTCTTGTTACAGGCTGCTGTTTTCTTTTCAGTTGCGAGAATGACCCCGGGAAAATAAAAATATGGACCGAAAGAGTGATCATGAAAGAAGAGGCGACAGGTGTAGACAGTTACCTGAGCCAGGAAGGAAAGATGAGAGCCCGGCTCCGGGCCCCCTTCATGCTTCGGGTAGCAGCGGATACATTGTACGTGGAGTTTCCCCAAAGCCTGCATGTTGATTTTTTCAACGACAGTGCAACAGTGGAAACCCGGCTCGATAGCCGCTATGGCAAGTATTTTGAGGCCCTGAATAAAGCTTACCTGCGCGACAGTGTGGTGGTCATTACAGTCAAGGGGGATACCCTGAAAAGCCCGGATCTCTGGTGGGACCAGAATACAAAAATGTTCTTTACCGACAAGTTTGCCACTTATCATGGTGCCGGTAAAAATATCTATGGGGGGAAGGGGTTGGTGGCCACCCAGGACCTCAGCAGCGTTACTTTCAACCAGCCCACGGGCACGGTGCAGGTGTCCGAAAACGGATTCCCCAAACAATGACGTTTCTCTTTTTGATGCTTATCACATCTTGATTAACTTCAAATCCCAAACTTCAAACTATTATCACATGGAATATCGCCGAATGGGTAAAACCGGGTTGCAACTGAGTGTACTTTCCTTTGGTAGCTGGGTGACTTTTCACAAACAGATTGATGATAAAGTAGCAGATGAGTTGATGGGGATTGCCTATGACAGGGGCGTGAATTTTTTTGATAATGCCGAGGTGTATTCATTGGGCGAAAGTGAAAAAATGATGGGCCGGGTGCTGAAAAAAAAGAAATGGGACCGGACTTCTTATGTTGTTTCATCAAAAGTCTTCTGGGGCTGGCGGAGTAAACATAACAAGCCCAACCAGACAGGTCTTAGCCGTAAACATGTGGTGGAAGCCTGCGATGAGGCCCTGCAACGGTTGCAGCAGGATTATCTTGATATTTTTTTCTGTCATCGTCCGGATAAAGGAACACCAATCGAAGAAACCGTATGGACCATGCACAACCTGATCGGGCAGGGGAAGATCCTGTATTGGGGTACCAGCGAATGGAGCGGGGTAGAGATCATGGAGGCGCACCGCGTGGCACATCAATATGGACTGATCGGCCCGGCGACGGAGCAGCCGCAATACAATTTGTTTGAGCGATACAAAATGGAAAACGAATTCCTGATGATCTTTAAAACCGTAGGCATGGGAGCCACCATCTGGAGCCCGCTGGCCTCCGGGTTATTAAGCGGGAAATACAATGATGGCATTCCGGAAGGAAGTCGTTTTGCATTGAGCGGTTTTGACTGGTTGAAGGATCGCTGGATGAAAGAAAATTTTCTGGAAAAAGTAAACCTGCTTTCCGGGCTAGCTAGCTCATTGAATATTTCTATGGCCCAATTAAGTATTGCCTGGTGCATGAAGAACCCGCATGTAACGACGGTCATATTGGGAGCAACCCGGAAAGAACAATTAGAGGAAAACCTGGGCGCATCGGAGGCTGTTGTGCTGTTGACAAATGAAATAATGGATCGGATTGAGGAGATTGTCCAGACCAAACCCGTGCTGCCCGAATATTAAAAAAGTCCCTTTCTATAAAAGGGACCTTGATTACATTGAGCTCGAATTTTTTAAACCGGTGTTTTCATGGGACGGTTTCGTTCGCCTCAATCCGTGGTTTTTAGTTGCCTGTCCCGTATTCATGCGGGGCCGGCGGATATAGGATTTTTAAACGGGTACTTCCCGGTGTTTTGCAAATAACCTGCCATGGGACTGAATATACGGGGTCTGCCTGAAATGAATTCCCGGTGAACGTAGTAATACGAAACGGGACTGGTATATCAACGCAGCTTTAAGGTATATTCATTGCTTTAAATCAATTTTATGTCGTTTCACAATAAAACCGTGCTGATTACAGGCGCTACCCGGGGCATCGGAAAAGCCATCGCCTTGCGGCTGGCAAAGGAGGGAGCTAATATTGTTGTAGCTGCAAAGAGCGTGGAAGAAAACTCTAAACTGGGCGGCACTATTTTTTCTGCTGCTGCTGAAATAGAAGCGGCAGGGGGAAAAGCGCTTGCAGTTCAATGCGATATCAGGTTTGAAGATCAGGTTCAGCAGGTCGTTACCCGGGCGGTAGAAAAATTCGGAGGGATTGATATAGTGGTCAATAATGCTTCTGCCATTTCTCTGACCCTTACAGAACAAACAGAATCAAAAAGATTTGACCTGATGCATGCAATTAATGTGCGGGGGACTTTTTTAGTAACAAAAGCCTGCATTCCGCATCTCAGAAAAGCTGTTAACCCGCATATTCTTACTTTATCACCACCCATTAATATCGCCCCCGAATGGTTTGGTAAACATCTGGCTTACACCATTACCAAGTACAGCATGAGTATGATGACGATTGGCTGGGCCAACGAGTTAAAAAAAGACAGGATCGCCGCCAATTCGCTTTGGCCAAGGACAACTATCGACACGGCTGCCGTAAGAAATTTGCTGGGTGGAGAAGTGCTGGCCAATAGGAGTCGAAAAGAGGAAATATTAGAGGATTCG
>CAYSIU010000354.1:0-3650 GCA_964431095.1 uncultured Chitinophaga sp.
ACAACGTCTGAACTGGAAACATCAATGGTGCCATTTTTTAGGATTCAAGCTACAAGACCTGGAAGACAAGATCAAGTCAAAATGAAAGTTCCTTATTTGTACTCTGGATCCTGTGCCTTACCACTAACCTGCTTTTAACAAAATGGCTTCTTTATTATATTTATTCCGGTAATCGATAGGCGATAGACCCGTAATCTTTTTAAAAGTGGTCCGGAAAGCCTTGATGTCTGAATAACCCACATCATACATTACTTCGTTGATATTCTTACGACTGCTTTCGAGGCTTTTTTTGGCGGCTTCGATCTTCACCCGCTGGATATACTCAACCAC
Source organism: uncultured Chitinophaga sp. (assembly GCA_964431095.1). Lineage (GTDB taxonomy): Bacteria > Bacteroidota > Bacteroidia > Chitinophagales > Chitinophagaceae > JJ008. Next base: position 331 of record CAYSIU010000354.1, read on the forward strand.
CGTATTGGTAGTAGCTTTTTTGAAACGTCGCTCGAGATTTCTCCGGCCCAATGCAAACATGGAGGCCAATTGGTCCACTTTAATCTTTTCCTGGAAATTGGTCTCGATGAATTCCTGTGTTTTTTTAACCTCCTCGTCATCGTGAATCTTTTGCCCTTTGAAAATGGAAAACGGCGATTGGCTGCTCCGATCAATGTCCAATACAAAGAATTTGGAAGCCATAATAGCCATTCGGCGATTGGTAAATTTCTCTACCAGGTGCAGAAGCAGGTTCCAATAAGAGTTGGCCCCGCCACTGGTATATAATCCATTTTGTTCGGTGACAATTTTATGATCTACCAGTTCTGTTTCCGGAAACATTTTCCTGAATTCGTTGGCATACATCCAGTGGGTTGAGCAGGACTTTCCATTCAGCAAACCTGTGGAGGCCAGTAAAAATGTGCCAATACACAGACTCGCAATCTCGGCACCACTTTTATATTGTTGCACAATCCAGGGAATAAAATCTTTATTTAATTCTATTGCTCTTTCAATATTTCCGCTAATGGCAGGTATAATCACGAGATCGGGGGAAGTGGCTTCATGAAGCAATTCATCAGCATGAATAGAAAAGGAGCCGCCGAAAAGTTTTATTTCCTTTACTAAACCTACCAATCGTACATTGAATATGGGTTCTTCTCCTGCATTTTTCAGAAATTCGTTGACAGCGGTAAACATATACCGGGGGTCTGCAACTGCTTCCACCACCGCTGTTTCCGGCACAAGAATGGCGATATTCTTCATTATCTCATTTTTAAAAATCAAAGTTAAATGCATTTTCTGTCGCAAACAACCCCTCAAATAGCCGTTTTTACACCCTTACAATTTAAAATCTCCATTGTAGGTTTGATCATTAAATGAGTGTTATGGAAAAATATTATTTAGACAATGACATCAAAGTGTTTTATGTAACCGCCGGCTCCTTCCCGGATGGTGTAAGAGCAGCATGGGAAAAACTGCATTCCTTATTTGCTGCTCCCCTGGAAAGAAAATATTTTGGAATTTCCTATCCTGATAAAGAAGGAAAGATTATTTATAAGGCGGCTACGGAGGAACGGTATGAGGGAGAAGCAGAAAAACATCGTTATGAAACTTTCATCATAAAGAGGGGTCATTATTCCAGTGTTTTGATCCGTGATTTTATGAAGGAATTACCGGCCATTGGAAAAACATTTCAGGAATTGATTGCCGATCCGGGAATCGATCCGCAAGGAGCCTGTGTGGAAGAATACTTAAACAGTAAAGATGTACGCTGCATGGTCAGGCAGAAAGATGACCCGTTTCATTCAAAAGACCCGGGCAAGGTTAAATTACATTTCAGGGTCGATGTCAATGCGCCAAAAGAAAAAGTATGGGCCGTGCTTTGGAATGATTCTTCCTATGGAAAATGGACGGCTGCCTTCGGTAAAGGCTCTTATGCCGAAAGCGATTGGAAGGAAGGCAGCAAAATATTGTTCCGCACCCCAAAAGGGGAAGGGATGTATAGCAAAAGTGACAGGAAGATCAGCGGGGAATACATGTCATTTCAACACCTGGGAGTTGTAAAGAATGGAAAAGAACAACCGGGGAACGTGGAAACAAAAAAATGGTCGGGTGCCATGGAAAATTATACCCTGAGAAATAAAAATGGGGGTACGGAACTAACGGTAGATTTTGAATCCATTGAAGAGTATCGTGACTATTTTAATTCAACCTTCCCCAGGGCCCTTGAAATTCTAAAAGAATTGTCGGAATCCTGAATCATACAAAAAAAATAATCATTATGGCAACGAAAATTTTTGTCAACCTTCCCGTAAAGGACCTTAAAAGATCGATGGAGTTCTTTACCCATCTTGGGTATAGTTTCAACCCGCAGTTCACGGATGATAAAGCTGCCTGCCTGGTCATCAAAGAAGATAGCATTTATGCCATGCTGATCACAGAGCCCTTCTTTAAAACATTTACTAAAAAAGCTATCAGCGATGCAACAAAGACAACGGAAGTTTTACTCGCACTGGATGCAGAAAGCCGCGAAGAGGTGGATGAAATGGTAAGAAATGCGTTGGAGGCCGGGGGTTCCACTTATATGGATCCGCAGGATCATGGCTGGATGTATGGTCACAGCTTTGCCGACCCCGACGGACACCAGTGGGAAATATTGTACATGGATATCAATGCCCTGAATGAGATGGGAGGAGATCCGGCAAAACAGCCGGCAACGAAACAACATTCATAACTTATAAGAAATTTCTTATGACAACGATCACTCCAAAAACGAGGATGACAACTATTTCCGGTGCCGCTACGGTGGATGATTATATAAAAAATCAACCACAAAAAGTTCAGCCGCTCCTGCAAAAGTTCCGCCAGGTGATCAGGTCGGCTGCTCCCGATGCGGAGGAGGTCATCAGCTACCAGATCCCCGGCTACAAATATTTTGGCATGCTGGTCTATTTTGGGGCCTGGGAAAATCATATCGGGTTCTACCCGGGAGCAGGGGGGATTGCGGCATTCCGGAAGGAATTATCCGGTTACAAATCGGCAAAAGGTTCGGTGCAATTCCCGTTTGCAAAACCAGTTCCCTACAATTTGATAAATAAAATCGTGAAATTCAGGTTAAGGCAAAACGAGGACAAGGTGGGTATCAGAAACAAGCAGGCAGCCAGCAAAAGAAATTCCGGAAAATAATAAATAAAAAAAATCAATATGCAAAAGATTACTCCCTTTTTATGGTTCGACAGCAATGCGGAAGAAGCCGCCAGGTTTTATACTTCTGTTTTCAGGAATTCATCCATCACCAGCCTGATGCCCGGCCCGGGTGGAAAAACGATGGGCGTAAATTTCGTGCTGGAGGGACAGGAATTTATGGCACTCAACGGCGGCCCGATGTTCAAATTCACGGAAGCCATCTCCCTGTTTGTCAAATGCGAAACGCAGGAAGAGATCGATTATTTCTGGAATAAGCTCACCACTAATGGCGGCCAGGAAAGCATGTGTGGCTGGCTGAAAGATAAATTCGGGTTGTCCTGGCAAATCATTCCTCCCGTATTAGGCGAATTGCTGAGGGATAAGGATCTTGCGAAAGCAGGAAGGGTGATGCAGGCCATGATGAAAATGAAAAAGATCATTATCGCCGACCTGGAGAAGGCAGCGAAAGGAAATTAAATACATAAAACCTCCATAGAGATACTTCTTTACTTCCTACCCTGCTCCTAATTTCCTACTGCCGGGAATTTTCTGGGCGAATAAAAAAAATTTTGTGTAACCAAAAGGTTTCATATATTTGTAACTGATCGGTTACA
>CAYSIU010000355.1:0-3636 GCA_964431095.1 uncultured Chitinophaga sp.
TGGTGCTCACATCATCGCAGGAAGAAAAGGACATCGTTGAAAGCTACAGGCTTGGTGTAAATAGTTATATTGTCAAACCTGTAAATTTTGAGACCTTTGGAAAAGCAGTCGCGGACCTTGGGCTTTATTTGGTGATCCTGAATCACCGCCCTGAATCTTATTAATGAAAACGACAAATTCAATGGACACCGTTTTGAGATTACTTTTATTGGAAGACAGCCCGGATGATGCAGCCCTGATACAACTTGTATTGAAGCGATCCGGTCTTCAATTTGATGCGGAGATAGTAAGTGACGAAAACGAATTTCTGGCGGCACTCGACAAAGGTAATTTTGACGCCGTGCTGGCTGATAATGCCTTGCCGCAATACAGCTCAATGCAGGCGTTGAATCTGATTAAAACGCGCAACCCGTATACAGCTTTTATTCTTGTAACGGGAACGGTGTCGGAAGAATTTGCTGTTGACATCATGCAGCGAGGCGCAGACGACTATATCCTTAAATCAAACCTGGCCCGCCTCTCCCCTGCTATCAGGAAAGCAATTGAGAGCCGGAAAATGCAAAAGGAAAAATTTCTGTCTGAGGTGGCCATGCAGGACCTGAACAGACAACTCCGGACACTGACTGCACACCTCCAGGACGTGAGGGAAAAAGAACAGGCCCGCATTGCCCGTGAAATTCATGATGAGCTTGGGCAAATGCTTACGGCGATCAAGATGGACATTTCGTCGGCAGGGAAAAAAATCGGGAAATCGGAAGGAGATGCCCGCAATCACCTCACCAACGCATTGTCGCTGGTGGATGATACGATAAAGTCAGTGCGCAAAATTGCATCCGAATTAAGACCGAGCGTACTGGACGACCTGGGGCTTGAAGCGGCGCTGGACTGGCAGAGCCAGGAATTTGAAAAACATAATCCCGACATTCAATGCCTGTTTTATTCCTCTGTCCACGACCTGAATATTGATAAGAATACCGCGACCGCCCTCTATCGCATTTTCCAGGAGTCGCTTACCAATGTGGCCAGGCACTCGGGCGCCACCAAAGTAAGATCGGAGCTCAGCTACATTGAAAATAAACTGGTACTAACGGTGATAGATAATGGAAAAGGATTTGACCCGGAAAAAACAAAAGACAAAAAAAGTCTGGGCCTCGTAGTGATGAAAGAAAGAATACTGATGATCGACGGCGACCTGACCATAGAAAGCGAACCGGGCAAAGGCACAAAGATCATAGCGAGTGTGAATCTGTAAGCAACAGGGTATGCTGGCTGGCCGTATGTATATTTCTCCATACACGATTGATCTCAGCAGACCGGGTTGCAGCGATGACTCCGCAATAAGGATAAATTATATGGGTGGCCTGCCTGGCTACACCTGCAAGTTCGCGGCTTGCGATGCTTACAGCTTCCAGTGTTTGTTGAGCAACAGCTCGATGTAAGGAAAGCTCACGCCACGATTGCCGCACCGATTCATAAAATGACCGCCTTGCGTTTTCCAGGCGGGCCAGCTGCTCGTGCAATAAGTGGAGAGGGGTATTCTTTTGTTTTATAAGGTCTTCTGCAAGCCCGAGAAAGCGAATCACCATACCAGATGTATTTACCGCCAGCGTGGTTTCTGCGAATTGGAGAAAGGGATATTGATATATAAGACCCGGCAACGTGGCAAAAGAAGCTTCGATCCGGAATTGCCGGCTAGCCGGTACCGTTAGATTATGCACTTCGAAACTATTGCTGGCTGTAGCCACCAGACCCATCGTGTCCCAAACCTTTTGGATAAACACTTCGTCTTTATAAAACAAGAATGCGCCGGGAATATTTTTTTGATCATCTGCCTGGCAAACCGCTGTAAAGATTGTCGCATGTGGTGCACCTGTGGCATACTTCCAGTGACCGGAGATTTCAAACCCACAATTTGTTGTTTTTGCGATACCCGATGGATGACCGCTACCGGCAAAGCAGGTTTTGTTATCCCTGAAAATTTGTTCCGCCAGCTTCTGATCCAGAAATCCCACAAAGAAATTGGCGCCGCTGCACAGGGTCACTGTCCAGCCGGTACTCCCATCGGCCCAGGCTATGGCTTCCTCGAGTTGTAATGCAGTGATAAGATCGAGCTGCTTTCCATTATAAGCCAGCGGAACAAAAAGATTAAACCAGTTTTTTTCGTAGATCACATTTAATTGTGCGGGATGCAGATCCTGCAGGGCCTCGGCATCAGCTGCGTACTGACGAAGAATCCGGACGTCGTGTGCGGATATAAACCGGGACGGATGTGGCAAGATATCCATGCTTATTTATTCTGATAAATTATGAATGGGGTTATTATCTTTTTTCATTAGCCGATTCCATCTTATATACCCCGCTATGGCTACACAAAACAGAAAAATGGTTAACAATGCATACAGTGGGAGCTGCTTGTAAAATAACAAGGGCACCGCAAAAAAATTGGATATATTCAACAATATCCAGTTTTCAATCTTTCGCTTTGCCAGCAACCACATTCCTGCCCATGCCGTAGCACTCACCCAGGCGTCGGCTATCGGCACGGTGGAGGGAGTGAAATAATGCAGGATGATGTACAGGAAAAGAAACCCGCAGGCACAGATGCTACCCACAATTACCCAATCATGGCGGTCACATCCCGATATTTTTACTTCTGGCTTGTTTTTTTTCTTTACCCAATACCACCAGCCATAAACACTCATGAGCAGGTAATACCCGTTGAGCAGGCATTCTGCATATAAACCCGCGACAAAAAGAATATAGACCGATAAAATGATGGAGGTAATGCCTGCAGGATAAAGCCATATAAGGTTGGCTTGTGCAAACAGTACCTCGGCCACACCCAACATGACGGCTATCCATTGCAGTGCGTCTGTTTCTTTAATTTGCTGCCAGAGCAAGTGCATCCATTGCAATATGTTCATTATTTTTCTTTTATCCCTACGCCGGTATTATCCGGATCAGGTGAATGAAAGAAATGACTGGGCAATTTCTTCCAACGGGTATATTCTCAGCCTTTAAGGGCACCCCGGAGATGAACAAATGTAAGAAATCAGAATTGACTTCGTATTGTAGTGGTGAGACCCAGGTTATGGCATGTTGATTGAAGGAAGGAAAGTTAGCTTGATTTGTATGGACAAGACCTATATATAACTGAAATCATCATTGTAAATTTCCCAAAGTTTCCACGGGGGAAATGATGTTCGACGTTTCCGGCAGCGAGATTTCTATTAGTACTGAGGTACCATTGCCCGGTGATGATACAATATCGAGATGGCCGCCGATAATAGCCGCCCGTTCTTTCATACCCAGCAGTCCAAGGCTTTTTTTGCGTCCGCTGTCCTGTACATCAAATCCTTTTCCATTGTCTTTCACTGAAAGACAAAGTTTGCTGTCCAGTGAGGCCAATCTTCCAGTTACCATTGTGGCCTCAGAATGGCGGGCCACATTCGTGAGTGATTCCTGGTAGATGCGAAACAAGCAGGTGGCCAGTTCCGGTTTGATGTCATAATTCTCTTCATCAGAAGAAAACTTTACATCGATATTATATCGTTTCGTAAATTCCTCACTAAACCATTCCCGGGCGGCTCATAACCAAAGGTCATCGAAAATGCGGGGGCGAAGATCGGAAACAAA
>CAYSIU010000356.1:0-1346 GCA_964431095.1 uncultured Chitinophaga sp.
AATGCGAAAAAAGTATGCCCCTTTTTACTGGGCGGCTTTTGTGCTGGTGGAGTGATGCATAAGGAAGCAGGGGCGCAGATCATTCATGTACACACATTACTGGGACATGTGAGTGAAATACGAGTTGGCGGGTGGAGCTGGGTTTAAAAAGACCCTCCAGCAGTTTGTGTTTCTTGGGGATCGTGATCACCAGGTCAAGGTTGTTTTTTTCTGCGAATTCATTGATCCCATCCTCGATGTCTTTGTGTTCAATAAAATGATAGGAAGGCTTTATGTCTTCGAGCATACTGTGCAGCAAACTGGATTCTTCGGGGGTATCGGGCTTAAAATGACGGTTATGGTAATCAACATTCAGCACATGTAATTCCGCTTTAAATTCACGGGCAAAGTCTTTGATCATTTGTACCGGCGTGGTTTTTACAATGTCCCTGAAATCGCAGGCAAAGCCGATTTTTTGGATCCCGCTACCAAATGTTTTACCCGGAGGCACACAGATAATGGGCCAGCTCAGGTGACGGATCGCTGTAAGCGTAGTGCTCCCGAACAATATCTGCTCGATCCCCGAAGCGCCTTTACTTCCCATCAGCACCGCAAAGGGCATGATCTTATTACAAAGTGTTTCCAGCTCATCCACCACATTACCCAGCCGGGTTTCAGTATCTATTTTTAACGCACCGGATGTAATATGTTCCACTTCCTTTTTGAGCACTTCCATTTTTTCTTCAGCCGCCTTGCTGAGTTCATCAACGGATACCAGCGCGATGGGGGTATCGGTAAAACTAACCGGCACCTGGTACACATAAAACAAAAGAAGGCTGGCGTTAATGGCTTTGGCCATATCAATACCATAATGAAGGGCATTGGTGGCAGCCGGGGAGAAATCGGTGGGTAATATGATCGTTTTCATAACAATGGTTCATTATAAAGGTATGAATCCCGGGCTATTGATGGTTTGATCATTGTTACCGGGTAGTATGATTTTTATAGAATCCATTGCACTGACCGTCACAATAATAAACCCTGTATGATACAATCAAATACTATTCCAGCAAATGACACAACCCCCTTTCGGAAAAGGGCAGGAGTTAAACGAATGAAAAGACAGGGGTTACGGGTGGATATGACACCTATGGTCGACCTGGGTTTTTTACTGATAACTTTTTTTGTGATAACAACCGAACTCAGCAAACCGGTCGCCCTTGATCTTAATATGCCCAAGGATCGCCCGCAAATGCCACTTGGTGAATCAAATGCTTTAACGGTTCTTCTTGGTAAGGCAAATTGGATCTATTATTATTTAGGTGATTGGGAAAAAGCAAACAGAACCGGGACTATTTTACCCACAA
>CAYSIU010000356.1:1356-3632 GCA_964431095.1 uncultured Chitinophaga sp.
AGAAAAGGACAGGTTTGACAAAATCAAACTCCAAAAAAAAAAACAGCTTGATACCGATCCAGGGGCTAGGGAGAAACGAAATGGGTTAATGATACTGATCAAAGCCTCGGACAATACCGCATATGAAAACCTTGTGAAAGTATTGGATGAGATCAGTATTGACAATATAAAAAAATATGCCCTGGTAAAACTTTCCCCGGCAGAAAGGAACTGGCTCACCCGAAAGGAGGGACAGCAGCCCAATAAATAGGTCTGGAACCCTGAAATCTGTTTCGGGAGTCAATCTATGGCCCTAACCCAGCTACCCTCCGGTTTTCCCTGCTATATAAGCCCAGCCTGCATTTTCCCCTAAAAAGGGACCTAAGTAAAAATTTTTTTAGAAATATTTAGTACTTTGTTTTGCATAGTACCAAATATCACCTTATCTTTGGGCCCTAATTGCATAAGAGCTATGAATATTGAAAACACACAGAGTCAGATGCGAAAAGGGATTTTGGAGTTCTGTATTCTTTCTATCATTCGCCGGGGGGAGGCTTATCCCAGTGACATTGTGGAAGAGATGAGGGGCGCTAATCTGCAGATACTGGAGGGCACTCTTTATCCCCTGCTCACGAGGTTGAAAAATGCGGATATGCTCAGGTATCGCTGGGTGGAAAGCAACTCAGGACCACCCCGTAAATATTTTTCGTTAACGGAAAAGGGAGAAACCTTTTATAAAGAGCTGGAGCAAACCTGGAACGAATTATCCAACGGTGTCAATACGTTGGCCAGCAAAAAATCGGATGAACCATTAAACAGTTAATATAAACAACCCGCCAAAACCTTAAAAGGCGGATCAAATTCAACCAAACAACCAGGACAATGAAAAAGATCATCAACATAAATCTGAGCGGTCGTGTGATTCCCATCGAAGATTCCGCTTACGAAAAATTGCAGAATTATATCGAGAGCCTTCGCCGGTATTTTGCCCAGGAAGAGGGCCGGGATGAGATCATCAATGATATCGAAAGCAGGATTGCAGAGCTCATGAATGAAAAAGTTCGCAAAGGAGCCGCGGCCATCACAGATGCCGATGTGGAAGAGATCGTTGCCGCCATGGGAAGAGTGGAGGATTTTGAAGCTGCGGAAAAAGAAACCGCTGCAGGAACCGCCGCCTCGTCACAGCAGCAAAGCACAAGCGACACCACAGAAACGTATACCATTAAAGAAAGGAGACGACTGTACCGCGACAGGAGTGATAAAATAATCGGCGGGGTATGCAGTGGCATTGCGAACTACCTGAATATCGACCCTGCGATCATCCGCATTTTATTTGCGATCATCAGTTTTGGTGGATTCGGACTGGGCTTTCTGATTTACATAATATTGTGGATCGTGCTCCCGCCAAGGGATTTAGAGGGTTTTTCGGGAAAACGATTGTACCGCAACCCCGATGATAAAATAATCGGAGGAGTGGCAGGAGGCTTAGCGGCGTATTTTAACCGGAGTGTTTCCACGACCCGGTTGATTTTTGCAGCCCCGATAATACTCAGCATTATCATTGGCGTGATAAGGAATATCAGCTGGCATTATCATTCCGGGTATGCCTGGAATATTGGATTTGGGTCATTGAGCGGCACATTTATTCTTGCTTATATCATATTGTGGATTGTGTTACCCGAGGCGAACAGTGAATACCAGAAAATGGAAATGCGGGGAGAGAAAGTGGATATCAATCGCATCCGGCAGAATGTAAAAGAAGGGATGGACAGCATGAAGGAAAAAATGAAAGGCTGGGGCGAAGAAGTGAAAACCTCCGCCCAGAACTTAGGCAGTAAAGCGAAAGAATTTGCGAGCACAAGGGGGAAGGCGTTTGCCGCAGAATTCAATGAAACAGCCCGTCGCGGCGGCCATGGGCTTGGGCACGCGATCGCCGTTTTATTTAAAGTGTTCTTCCTTGTCATCGCAGGTACGATCGCATTCGGTTTGTTTGTAGCTTTTATTGCGTTGCTGTTCGGTGGAGTAGCCTGGTGGCCGGTCAATGATTTTTTGTGGACCAGCAAATGGCAACAGACCTACGCCTGGGGTACACTCATCTTCTTTTTGGGTGTACCGGTTATCGCGCTTATTATCTGGGTGGTTCGCCGCATCCTCCGTGTACGCTCGCGCAGCAATTACCTGGGCTGGACATTCGGCACGTTATGGACCCTTGGCTGGGTGGTTGCCATATTGTTTGCGGTGAGCATGGCAAAGGATTTCCGGTATTATGAACATACCCAAAACGGCGTAGCCATTAC
>CAYSIU010000357.1:0-3622 GCA_964431095.1 uncultured Chitinophaga sp.
GGAACGCATTACCGGACTTGTTTCAATGGCGGGATATAACATTCAAAACATAGCAAAATATGCAGAGCCTGTTGTCCCTGAAATTGAAATGCTAAATTGGTATCAATTCTACTTCCATAGCGAACGGGGACGCCTGGGATTAACAAAATACCGGAAGGAACTGTGCAGGCTATTATGGAGCAATTGGTCACCAACCTGGAAATTTAATGACAACACTTTTGAAGCAACAGCAGTTTCATTTGAAAATCCGGATTTTGTAGAAGTAGTAGTGCATTCATACAGACATCGATATGGATTAGCAAATGGCGACCCTAAATTTGAAATGATGGAACGGTCGCTGCAAAAGCAGCCGACAATAAAAGTACCCGCTATAATATTAGATGCAGAAGCCGACGGTGTTGAACCGTTTTCGGGAACGGGTAAAGATGCCGAGCATTTTGAGGGCGGTTATGAAAGAAGAGTTGCCAAAGGAATAGGACATAATCTGCCTCAAGAGGCGCCTGCCGAATTTGCCAGGGCGATTTTGACCTTTGTTGGGATATAAAAGACTGCACACAACATTGCATTGTAAAATCCCGCAAAGCGGGACAAGTTGCGTGACCGTTAGCGGCAAGTTTATAGCACCGACAAAGTAAGCAACCCGTAATTTTGTATTTTATATGAACGTACAAGAACAAATCAAAAAGTATATTACTAGCCAACCTGAACCAAAACGCAGTGACATGAAAGAGTTACACCGAATCACACTTCAAGTGTTACCAGCATGTAAATTATGGTTCTCCGATGGTAAAAACAGCGAAAATAAAACTGTTTCTAATCCTAATATAGGATATGGATTGCAGACCATAAAGTATGCTAATGGAGAAACCAGGGAGTTTTATCAAATTGGTATAAGCGCCAACAAAACCGGGATCTCAGTCTATATCATGGGTATTAAAGATAAAACATACTTAGCTCAAACGTATGGGAAAAAAATAGGCAAGGCGAGCGTGAGCGGGTATTGCATTAAGTTCAAAACGCTAAAAGATATAAACATTGATATACTTGAAGCGGCAATACGATATGGGCTTGAGCAAGAATTGTAATTTCCGTGCAAACTTTGAACGGTATCGCTTCTTATCCCCCTTTTTGAAAACTTAGCCAGGCCCTTGTGCGTTGTATGCAAGCTGGAGGAAGCTTTCCATTTAAAATACTAATAGGGTACGATTGAATGAAAAACACGTTTCTATATTATTCACTTATTCTTTTACCACTCGGCATTCTATTATGGGAAACCAAAATAGACAATATATCGAGTGGCCTTTTTGTTGGACTGCTGCTTTTTTATTGCTTCATATATCGGACGATTACTGATTATCTCCGACTTGTCAGTAAAGGATGTATTAGGAAGACTGACTTCTGGCGAACACTAATGCCTTCGCTACGAATAAGGTACTTCAAAGCTCTTTACTTTCCATAGGCTATGGCCAATCAAACCTTGAACGCAGCCTGCATACAACAAGGGGCTTCGCGGTTTGCCTGGGTAATTCAAGCCACTCAGCCCGGCGAATTTCATTAACTTGATCCCGATAGCTATCGGACGGCACAGCCTGTGTTATCATGTGACAGCGACACTTAAATTTAAGGATATGAACCCTAAAAAGATATGGTCAAATTTAGCCGTTAGCGATTTAGAAAGAACGACAAAATTTTATAATGCCTTATGCTTTAAGCCCAATGGTAAACATTCCGTTACAAAAGAACTGACGAGTTTTTTAGTAGGGGATGACGATTTTGTACTGCACTTTTTCTTAAAGGACATACTCAAAACCTTTCTAAAAAGTGAAATAACGGACTCGAAAAACTCAAACGAAATTATATTCACACTTTCTGCCGAAAGCAAAGCCCAGGTGGACAAATGGGCGAAAGAAGTTGAGAAGGCAGGCGGAACACTTATTTCCAAACCGGAAGAATTTGGAGAAGGATATTACGGTTTTATTTTTGCAGACCCTGACGGACACAAATTTAATGTCTTTTATATGTAAGGACTTTAAAGGCGGGCCGACGGGTTTATCGAAACAGGATGCAAATTATTTTTATGAGTAATGGAATTAAAATCATTATTGTAAAGGCGGCTGCGGCATCTATCCTGTTATTATTTGCAACAATAGCAGTGCCCTCCCGTGGTCAAATACCGGTAAACAAGGAATTGCTCAATAAAATTTCCGCCATCAAAGCAATAGACAATCATGCTCATCCGCTGAAATATGTCGCAGCAGGCGGTAACCCGGACAATGAGTTTGATGCTTTGCCGGTGGATGCTATGCCCCCTTTCCCGCTTCCTGTGCGTCTTAGCTCTACTAACCCTGAATTCATTGGTGCCTGGCGTGATCTTTACGGGTATTCATACAGCGACATGAGTGAAACACATAAGAAGGAACTGCTGTTCAAAAAGAAACGAATAATGAATGAACAGGGCGTTTCCTTTCCTTCATGGATACTGGATAAGCTCAACATTCAAACCATGTTTGCCAATAGAATAGAAATGGGAGCAGGCTTAACGGCGCCTTATTTTCGCTGGGTAGCATTTGATGATGCGCTGCTTTTTCCGCTTAGCAATGAAGGAATGATGAGAACCAGTCCTGATTATCGGGCACTCTATCCTGGTGAAGAAAAGCTCCTTAAACGCTATCTCGCTGATCTCAATGAACCTTCCTTACCTGCCTCTTTGGATTTATATCTGCAAAGGATTGTTACACCCACGCTGGAGCACCAAAAGAAAAGGGGAGCGGTCGCTATTAAGTATGAAGCCGCTTACCTGCGTAAGCTTGATTTTAATAACCCCGATGAAACGATTGCACGAAATACCTATGAACGTTATATAAAAGGAGGCGAGCCGTCCGCAAATGATTACAAAGCATTGCAGGATTTTCTCTTCCATTATATCGCCCGCGAAGCCGGTCGCCTGGAATTAGCTGTTCACATACATTGCATATCAGGCGTAGGCGGTTATTACCTGCAGTCCGGCAGCAATCCGTTGCTGCTGGAATCTGTTTTTAACGATTCATCTTTACGCAAAACCAATTTTGTTGTTATACATGGCGGATATCCATTCACGAAAGAAATGTGTTCCCTGATGGGAAAACCCAATGTGTATGCCGACTTTTCTTTACAAACCCTAATTACTTATCCCCGCGAGCTGAGTGAAACGCTGCGCAACTGGTTTGAAACCTATCCTGGTAAGATCCTTTTTGGAACGGACGCCTTTTCATTCGATGCCGAAATTGATTGGGGAGAGGTGGCATGGCTTTCTAATCATACGGCAAGGCTTGCCCTCACTCTTGCACTGGAAGGAATGATGAACGATAAGGAAATAGACATGGGAAGAGCAATTGAACTTGCAAGAATGGCATTGCATGATAATGCGGCAAAGCTTTATAAGATTAAGTAAATACGAACGAGGATGGCTGCTGACAACAAAAAGTGATGAACTTTAAAATAATTAAAGGTTTTTCTGTTGCCTATACAGCGGAAGGCAGAGGAGATACATTGGTTCTTTTACATGGCTTCACACAGGATTCACGAATCTGGCAACAGCAAATAGAATCTTTATCAAAAGAATTTACAGTTATTGCGTGGGATG
>CAYSIU010000358.1:0-3611 GCA_964431095.1 uncultured Chitinophaga sp.
AGCTGGCGATGGAGGGTGGTTGTAATGCAGTAGCTACCACATTCGGCGGCCTGGGTATGCTGGCAAGAAAATATGCGCATAAGATCCCCTTTATTGTCAAGATCAATCATAATGAATTCCTGACCTACCCCAATAAATTTGACCAGATCATGTTCACTACGGTAAAAGCAAGCTGGAACCTCGGTGCAGCGGCAGTGGGGGCTACGATCTATTTCGGCAGCGAAGAATCATCGAGGCAGATACAGGAAGTGAGTAAGGCCTTCGAGATGGCGCATGAAATGGGCATGGTCACCATTCTCTGGTGTTATCTCCGCAACCCGGCCTTTAAAAAAGACAAGGACTATCATGTATCGGCCGACCTGACAGGGCAGGCCAATCATCTGGGAGTAACGATCGAAGCGGATATCATTAAGCAAAAATTGCCGGAGAACACCGGTGGTTACAATGCGCTCAGCACAAAGGAAAACCCTTACGGGAAAATTGATAAGTTGGTTTACGAAAAATTGAGTTCCGATCACCCTATCGATCTCTGCCGTTACCAGGTGGCCAATTGTTACATGGGCCGTGCCGGGTTAATTAACAGTGGCGGTGCTTCTTCCGGGGCCAGTGATATGGCGGAGGCAGTGACCACTGCGGTGATCAACAAAAGAGCGGGTGGCATGGGCTTGATCAGCGGCCGCAAGGCATTCCAGCGCCCCATGAAAGAGGGTGTGGAGATATTGAATGCGATACAGAATGTTTACCTGGATAAGGATGTAACCATCGCATAAAAGGTTCTTCATTTCAATAATGGTCATGCCGTGACCGGGAATTGCTGATTGCATCCTTCCGGACCTGATCTCTTCCAGGTTTTATTCTCTTACAATTAATGACTGGCTTTTCAAATTGAGTCATAAACTGCAGGGTTGCTATGACGATATGCAATGTATATGCCGGTGTTTTGATTTTCCAAGTCTCTTTTTGAGTGCAGCTCCTTATATTATAAATTTATGTGTAAGGCAATATACCCTCATTTAAATATTCTCAATGCTTAGAAGTGAATTCATCTCAAACAGACTCAGGGAAGTCCTGTTAAATGGACATTGGGTTGCTAACACCAATTATAAAGAACAATTACAAAGTGTTGACTGGAAACAAGCGACTCAAAAAATAGAACCGCTCAACACTATTGCCCATTTAACCTACCATATCAATTATTACCTGGCCGGACTCCTGCAAGTGTTCAATGGCGGGCAACTGGAAATAAAAGACAAATACAGCTTTGACCTTCCACCCATCCAATCGGAGCATGACTGGGAGAAATTAGTTTCAGGTTTCTTCACCAATTCCGAGACTTTTATAAATGCAGTTCATCAAATGACGGACAGCAAATTGGACGAAGTGTTTGTGGACATCAAATACGGCAGCTACCAGCGAAACATTGAAGCCGTGATTGAACACAGCTATTATCATTTGGGACAAATCTCCCTGATTAAGAAACTGATTTTAAAGAGTAACGGCTAAAGACTGCCACCCACATGAATGGTGCTAAAAATAAAATATTTTTTAGTGCCCCGAACCATAGTAATGCGGCTGGTTTGGCATGCAAAATAAAATTATCTTTATTCTGGTAATAAACTGTCTTTGAAATGAAATACTCAACCCTCCTTTTACTTGCTGTAATTTTTGCTTCCTGTACATCGAACGATAAGAAGCAAAACAATACGGGTTCCGGCAAGGACACGATCACTAAGAATTCACAAACCCTGGCCGATACAAGTTCCACCCATATGATCGGGTACTATAAAGTGGAAGGTGACTCACTGGTCATCCCTTCTTTTGAAATAGATGTCAGCCTGAGCGATAAGGCAAACCAAAAGTTGCAGAAAGATAAAGAGACGATCATCGTAGCCGCCTATTTCAGCGGACAGCCGAAGGACACTACATCGGAAGCTTACCAGGAAAGTGGTGAAATGGGTGTTGCCCATGCAGAAAAAGAGCTTTCTGATGCCCGGGTGGCGAAATTTGAAAGGGTCAAATTTTCAAGGGCATTATACGATTCCCTTGCGGACAAGGATATCCAATTGCTCATCAATATTTACAGCGGAAGAAGATCCACGGATGTAAACCTGCTTGACTGTGATATCCTCGATGACAAGATGAGTAATGTCAAAGACAAAAAATATACGCTGAAAGGAAAGCTGATTGCAGAACACAACTGAGCGTGAGGTTGGGATATTCATGTTGAAGGTTTCCGATCAGTAAATAAATTAAACAACCGGTATGTCTAAGGCAACTCAAAAACGCAACTCCATCCCGGACGACAAATTTGCCCTCTACGAAAAACTCGTGGCCGCGGATCCAAGGATCGAGCTGAAGGGAGCCGCCAATCCCTATACCTCCTTAAACGGACATATGTTCTCCTGCCAGAACCTCCAGGGTATTGTGGCGATACGTTTGCCGGAGAAGGAAAGGGAAGCCTTCCTGAAAAAATACAAGACCCGGCTCAGCGTTGCTTATGGCATCGTGAGAAAGGAATACGTGGAAGTGCCGGAAGGGCTTTTAAAAAAGACCAGCGAATTAAAACCTTACCTTTCCCTGAGCTATGATTATGTGAAATCATTAAAACCGGTTCCATCGAAGAAAAAATAGCTTTTCTTTTTCATAGAACAGGATTGGGTAACATAAAAATAAAGTCATGAAAGAATTTATGTTTTTTATCCGCAAGCAAAGTGACAGTAAACAAACGCTGTCACCCGAAAAGCACCAGCAATTCCTGAAGGGTTGCGAAACCTATATCGGGAAATTGAAAAAAGAAGGAAAACTGATTTCGGCGCAGCCGATTGACAGGGCGGGTCATATCATCTCCTGCAAAAACGGGGAATGGGACCATGCCCCCTTTAATGAAAGAACGGAAGTGATCGGTGGTTATTATCATATCCTTGCTAGTGACCTCGATGAAGCGATCGCCATTGCGAAAGCCAACCCGGAGTTTGAATTTAATCCTGATACAAGGATCGAAGTGCGCCCGATAAAAATGAAAGAAGAGACTACGGGTTTTGTTTATCCAACCCAAACGGCTTAGCCATCCCTGTCTAAATCCTTTGTATCGAAGTCATCAAACAAAATCAAACCGGACCCAATGCCACCCGACCGGTTAAGCGCAATCAAGTATCACTGATCCGGATAGCTTTTTCCCAATCTTTTCCTAAATTGTCGCAGGTATAGAATACCAAGGCAACTTTATTGCGGTTTTTTCGATTATTTATACCATCAAGCACCATTATTTAAACCGGCAGATATGAAGAAAGTCGTCATCGTCATCCTTTTATTTTCCATTGTTCTGATCAGCGTAACCTGCAGTAAAAGCACAGGAGGAGGAGGTGGTGGCGGCGGTGGTGGTGGCACCACTCTCGACTGCAGCGTGGTTACCAATAAAGCCTTTGCAGCCGATGTAAACCCCATCATCCAATCTTTTTGTAATGTGCCTGGTTGTCATGCTGCCGGAAGTACGAATGGACCCGGACCGTTGACCAATTATAGCCAGGTGTCCGCTGCGAGGGCCAATATCCGTTCAGCCATTTCGTCCGGGCTAATGCCCCAGGGAAGCTCGCTGACCACGGCTCAGAAAA
>CAYSIU010000359.1:0-3590 GCA_964431095.1 uncultured Chitinophaga sp.
CCTGATTATTGTCTATAGGGTATAGAAATGGTAAAATAGGGGTATGATGCAAAAAATCGGGTTTATTATTATCGCCTTTATGTCAACGGGGTTTATCTTTCCTGATGATAGCTGCCACCCTCCTGGACCAGGGAAAACAACGTATGACGGGCCCTACGTACTTTATAAGAGGGACCGGATGTTTGTTAATTATATCACACGTGAAAATGGAATAAAAAAAGTAGAGGCCGACAGCCTGCCCGTTTCGCAAAAAGACAGCGTTTCGCTACGGGTACTCACAGACGATTCTTCAAAGACATTCACGGTTAAACTCAAACAGCAATTAACGACGGAACCCACGGAATTTCCCCAACCGGGTAAGCTATTCGCCCTTTCTGACATTGAAGGAAATTTCCGTGCCTTTAAAAAATTACTGCAAGCGGGCGGTGTTATCGACAGTAACTTTAACTGGACATTCGGGAACGGACATCTTGTATTGATCGGCGATTTTGTAGACCGCGGCACACAGGTGACAGAAGTATTGTGGCTGATTTATTCGCTCGAGGATAAGGCGAAACAGGCGGGTGGTTATGTGCATTATATATTAGGAAATCACGAGATCATGAACATGAGCGGAGACCTCCGCTATGTGCAACCCAAATATTTTGAAAGCGCCAACCTGATGGATGAAGGATACACTTCCCTGTTCGGGGAGAACGCAGAACTGGGAAGATGGCTGCGAACCAAGAATGTCATGGAAAAAATAGGAGAGATGTTATTCATGCACGGAGGGATATCCGCCCCGGTGAACAGGATGAACCTGCCGGTTCCCAGGATCAATGACCTGATAAGGCCTTATTATGCCGACAGTACTTTTGTGTATGAAAATCCACGCACTGAGACTCTCTTCGGCGAATTCGGACCTTTCTGGTACCGTGGTTATTACCTGGGGCTGCCGGACGTGGAAACAGGGACCATTGATAGTACACTTTCAATATATAATGTAAAACATATTGCCACGGGCCATACGATCGTTGCCGATACTGTCAGTGCATGGTATAATGGCAAAGTGCTGAACACCGATGTCCATCATGCGGGAGGTCATTCGGAGGCCTTGCTGATCGAGGATAAAAAATTTTACCGGGTCAGCCCTTCGGGAGTGAAAACGCTGTTATTTGAAAATTGAGCGAGTAATGATAAATGTTGAATGTTAAAAACCAAATAGGCCTGATCCTATTCCCACCCGCCATTCACCACTAACCTGCTTTCCCGATGCGAACACGTGTAAAGATCTGCTGTATTTCTTCTTTGCAGGAGGCTCAGCTGGCGATCCATGCAGGAGCAGATGCTCTTGGATTGGTGGGCAGGATGCCCAGCGGTCCGGGTCCGATTCCCGATGATTTGATCGCTTCGATTGCCAAAACAGTTCATCCCCCTGTTGCTTCTTTTTTATTAACAAGTGAACAGTCTGCTACGGGTATCATCCATCATGTAAAAAAGGTGCACACCAATACGGTGCAGATCGTCGATGAATTGCTGGAAGGCAATTACCAGCAGATCCGGGAAGCACTGCCTCACTTGCGCATTGTGCAGGTGATTCATGTTAACGGGGAAGAAAGTATCGGGCAGGCCAGGAAAGTTCAGCACGAAGTGGATGCCATCCTGCTGGACAGCGGAAATCCCGGGGCACCGATCAAAACATTAGGTGGCACGGGAAATGTGCATGACTGGGCGATCAGCCGTAGGATCGTTCAGGCGATCGACGTTCCGGTTTTCCTTGCGGGAGGATTGCATGCCGGTAACCTGGAAGAAGCGATCCGGACGGTTCGGCCATTTGGAGTGGATGTTTGCAGCGGAGTCAGGACGGATGGCCACCTGGATGAAACCCGGCTGCTTTCTTTTATGCAGGTCTTACATAATATGTAAATGCTGGTTCACTCGTGAATTGCTTAACGCGGCCACTGGTTGGTTGAAGCTTCGTTACAGTGAACCTGGCTCCCAACCATGTAATGAGTCAATTAATTTTTTCAGATCGGAAAGAATGGCTAATTTGTTAAAGCTTCATGAGAAGATCATTCCGCAACCATGAAATAGATTCTTCTTATTCATCAATAAACCTCAGCAGCATGAAAAAATTACTGATCCTTTTACTGGCCTGCAGTTTTTTTACTGCCTGTAATAACAATAAAGCCAATAACCAGAGAGACAATGGGCGAACAGATAATCGTAACAAGGATGACTATCGGAATAACAATGACAAGAACAAGGAAGGGAATACGAATTATACCAATGATAATAACAATACCGATAAGGGTGGCTGGTCATCCAGCGATGTAAAAAAATTTGTTGATAATTGCGTATCCACCGCTGTCAATAATGGCAACCAGGAAGGGTTTGCAAAGGATTATTGCAATTGTATGCAGAAAAAGCTGGAAAGAAAATACCCTAATGCTAACGATATTTCGACTGCGGATCTGAACTCGCCCGAAATAAAAGATATGGAGAAAGACTGCAACGGCGGGAACTGAATCGAACTAAAGTCATTTGGTAGCAAAAGCCTGTATTGATCCTACAGGCTTCGCTTTAGGTAGTATGCACCCCATCACTTATTTTTGCTTTGCCCTCCATAGCTCTGCCGACGGAGGGTCTTCTTTAAATCAACAGCAGCAATGGGAAGATCGATTGCCTTGAGAGAGGCTCTACGGGAAGCGATGTCTGAAGAAATGCGTCGTGATGAACGCGTGTTCCTGATGGGCGAGGAAGTAGCCGAATACAATGGTGCCTATAAAGTAAGCCAGGGTATGCTTGCAGAATTTGGTCCTAAAAGAGTGATTGATACACCAATTTCTGAACTGGGTTTTGCTGCGGTAGGTGTCGGCGCGGCTCAAAATGGTCTTCGCCCGATCGTTGAATTCATGACCTGGAATTTTGCTGTGCTGGCTTTAGACCAAATTCTCAATACCGCATCTAAAATGCTGGCAATGAGTGGTGGGCAGGTGGGTTGTCCGATTGTATTCAGGGGGCCAAATGGATCGGCTGGTCAGTTAGGAGCCCAGCATTCTACTGCATTTGAAAGCTTATATGCCAATATCCCCGGGATAAAAGTTGTTTCAACCTGTAATAGTTATGATGCTAAAGGATTGTTGAAACAGGCGATACGGTATGAAGAAGACCCGGTGATATTCATGGAAAGCGAAGTGATGTACGGGGATAAGGGTGAAGTTCCTGAGGAGGAATATTATATTGAGCTTGGTAAGGCTGATATAAAAAAACAAGGGAGGGATGTTACGATCGTTTCATTTAATAAGACAATGAAGCTGGCACTGGGTGCTGCTGCAGAACTGGAAAAGGAGAACATCAGTGCCGAAGTGATCGACCTGCGTACGATCCGGCCGCTTGACTGGAAGTCGATCCTGGAAAGTGTGAAGAAGACAAATCGCCTGGTGATCGTGGAAGAACAATGGCCTTTCGGATCCGTATCATCGGAAATTGCATACCGCATCCAAAAAGAAGGATTCGATTACCTGGATGCACCCATCCGCCGCATTACTGCGGCTGATGCCCCGCTCCATTATGCGCCCAACCTGGTGGCAGCCGCTTTACCCGATCTG
>CAYSIU010000360.1:0-675 GCA_964431095.1 uncultured Chitinophaga sp.
AAGTGAAAATACAAGGGTCACCGACGCTGTGATCGCCCTGCAAACAAAGGACCTGGAGGTATTCGGAAAATTGATGTATGCTTCCCATCAATCCCTGAAAGAACTTTATGAAGTAACAGGAAAGGAGTTGGATTGCATTGTTGATTTCTGCAAAAATTATTCAAAATGTGTCGGGGCCCGTATGACGGGTGCAGGTTTTGGCGGCTGTGCGATCGCCCTGGTAGAGAGTCGTTCGGTTGATGATTTCAGTGAAAAGCTTACCCTACATTATGATCAGCAAATTGGATACCCGCCTGAGATTTTTTCAACCACTGCGGGAGATGGCATAAGAGAGATCAGTGTCTGAGCTGGTAATGCTCCTGCAGGAACTCTTCCAGTTTTTGCAATAGGATCAGTTGGTTCTTCGCCCGGTCAAAATTGTGTTCCGGGTAATTGATCCGGTAATACATATCTCCGGCAAGATAGTCGCTCATGAATCGTAGTGCCTGCATATAGATAAGCAGAAGGCCGGCATAGTGGATATATTTTTTTTCAGCACCGGTCAGTTGATCCCCCAGTATATTGAGGTAGCCGGAGAGTATCGCCTCATAAAAATCATTACGGATGCTGATCTCAACGAATCGAAAGCTGTTCTCATCTTCACAGCAAACCATTTATCGTATCATATCCCCCAGA
>CAYSIU010000360.1:685-3569 GCA_964431095.1 uncultured Chitinophaga sp.
GTGCATCACCCTCTGAATGAACTCTTCGGACCCGGTCATTACTTCATAAAAACTGACATACCGTTCCCTGCTCTTCAGCTCTTTGATCAACGGGGCAGCTTTTTGCAATCGTTCATAATTGTGGCTTTTTAAAGAATATAGCATTTGCCGGTATCGTAGTGAAAGGTCGTGAAAGCCGGGAATGGTGATAAAGAGACGCTTCGGATCAAAGGAGCCAAAAACCGCGGTAAGGTTTGCAAATGCCTGTGCTGCTTTTTGTGCCTCCCAACTGCTCTGTACGAGAGGAATTGCATGGGCTTTATCAATGAATTCAAATATCCGCCAATACTTCTCATGACGGTCACAAAATAATCTTGAACCATTCAGGAATTGCAACGGTTCGGGGATCTTTATCGGATCAGGCCCTCTTCGGGAAGATTGCTCAAGACGGAGCTGTGACCAGATCGTTTCATAATTGGCCTGGACCATTTCGGGTTCGGTAAAAACCACACTGTTGATCTCTTGTAAAAGGAATTTAAAGCCACTTGACACGACGGTCACCTGGTAGGTCCTGTTGATCAGACCTGTGGTAAGGGGCGTCACTTTGTTATCCCGGTGGATGGTAGAGGCTTCCAGGGCCTCCAGGTAAGCTGTTTTTTCCATGTCCCTTAAACAAGTTTAGAGTATATATCCGGGAAATAAGTTTTGCTTTTAATGCATCCTGTCTCCACGAACCTCCAGGTTTTTTATAATGCCGGCTTCATATTCGAGCCATTCTTTCCAGCGTTTCCTGACCTTCGTTTTGTCAATATAGGTTTCTGCCAGCTCAATGAACAAGCTGTAATGACCGGCCTCACTTTCCATAAAACGGCGGTAAAAATTTTTCAGGTAGGCATCATTCAGCCTTTCGCTCAGACGCTTGAACCGTTCGCAACTCCGTGCTTCTATTAATGCCATCGCCAGTAATTTATCGAGCAGGCGATCGTCCTGGCTACCGTCTTTGTGCTGGAAAGCCAATAAAGCATTTACATATTGATCTTTTCGCTGCCTGCC
This sequence comes from uncultured Chitinophaga sp., assembly GCA_964431095.1. GTDB lineage: Bacteria > Bacteroidota > Bacteroidia > Chitinophagales > Chitinophagaceae > JJ008. The sequence goes on from CAYSIU010000360.1 coordinate 1,718, forward strand.
CAGTTTTAGTTTTCTTTTTTGCAGTTCAGCCAATACGAGCCGAAAATGCCCCCATTCTTCGGTCACTACAGGTGAGAGCGCTGTCACCAGTTTTTCCCTCTCACTGTATTGCTGGATCAAGGAAATGCAGGAGGTAGCCGCTTTTTGTTCACAGTATGCATGATCTGTGAGTATATCCTGTAAAGATTGTTCTGCCAGGTTCGCCCAGCGGGGATCAGTGGGCAACCGGAGACCAAGGATAGAGCGTGTATGGGCAGGGATTTCCATCGGGCAAAAGTAGGCGAATGGCTGATAACCAACCCTGATAAGGCATTGAATTACTTAAAAATAGCCCGGGGAAGCCTTTGTAATTAAGCGCGCCTTTCTTACCTTTGCCGCCTAAATTATCGGATGAAAAAATCGGATGAAAATTAAAAATTAAAAAAGATGCCATTAACAAAAGATGCAAAAGCTACAGTATTAAAGAACCACGCCGGCTCGGAAAAAAGCTCCGGCTCCACTGAAGGCCAGATCGCTTTGCTGACAGAAAGGATCAGCCAGATCAGCAATCACCTGCAGGACAACAAAAACGATTTTTCCACTCACCGCGGCCTGATGCAGCTGGTTGGTAAACGGAAACGTTTGCTGAACTACCTGCAAAAACAAAACCTTTCAGGCTACCGCCAGTTGATTGAAAAACTTGGAATAAGGAAATAATCTTTATCCGGGAATTCATTTCCAAATAGTGAATTTTCAATTACGTATCATTCCTGCCTTTTCCCTGGATAAGAGTGACCATAAATACGCGGTACTATTGTCAGGTATTAACAAACACATTTTAAACAACAATCAGAAAAACTTTTAAATATGCTTTCTCAACCCTTGCAATCAAGATTCAAAATAAGAGATGGTCATGAAGTGATCATTGAGACCGGCCGCCTGGCACGACAAGCTGATGGCTCTGTGACCGTACGTCAGGGCAATTGTATCATCCTGGCGACCGTAGTGGCCACCCTGGAACCCAAAGAAGGACAGTCTTTTTTCCCGCTCTCCGTGGACTACCAGGAAAAATTTGCTTCTGCGGGCCGTATCCCCGGTTCCTTCTTTAAAAGAGAAGCCCGTTTGAATGATTACGAGATCCTCACATCGCGCCTGATCGACAGGGCACTCCGTCCTCTATTTCCGGAAGATTATTTGTGCGAAGTACAGGTATTGATAACCCTGATCTCCAGCGATCCAGAGGTAATGCCTGATTCCCTGGCCTGTCTTGCCGCTTCGGCAGCATTGGCCGTTTCTGATATTCCCATCAAGGAAATCATATCTGAAGTAAGAGTAGCCCGGGTGGATGGACAATTTGTGATAAATCCTTTCCGGAGCGAATTGGCAAACGCCGACCTGGAATTCATGATCGGGGCTACAGACAGGAATATTATGATGGTGGAAGGTCAAGCGCAGGAATGCCTTGAAGAAGACCTGGTCAAAGCACTTGAACTGGCACATGATGCTATCAGAGTACAGGTAAAAGCACAGGAAGAGCTGAGACAGCTGAAAGGCATCAGCGGAAAAAGAGAATATACAAAGCCGGAGCAGAACGAGGAACTCCGCGAAAAAATAAATGCATTTACAAGGACAAAAATCTATGAGGTTGCAAAAGCTGCACTCAGCAAACAAGAAAGGTCCGAGAAATTCAAATCCATCGGGGAAGAGCTGATGGAATATTTAAAAACGGAATACAAAGTGGCGGAAGGAGAGGAGCTGGATGAGACGATTCAAAAACAGGCCAAAACCTATTATGCCGACCTCCAGTACTATATCGTCAGGGACATGATCCTTGACGAAACATGCCTTTTCGCACACCGCAACGGGCGGAAGA
>CAYSIU010000361.1:0-3511 GCA_964431095.1 uncultured Chitinophaga sp.
AATTAAAGCCAAATGTTTTGTATTTCTGGCTTTCAAGTCCGGGCTTATAGAATATTCCTACTGTGGTATGCCACCTGTCTTGTCCTGGGCTGAAACGAATGCCTGTGCGGATAATCGGGCCATAAGTAGTTGCGTGAGATGTTTCTCCTCCGTCACTCCATCCGGTGTACATATAACCAAAACCACCACCAAAATATCCTCCAAAATTATTCTTATTTTCAGCTGTTGACCTGCAGCCTATGTTGTAGTCTAATGCTACAGGTACATCAAAACCCCAGGCAACCCCACTTGCAGTCCCCGCACTGCTTAAGATGCCTATACCGGCTCCAAGCGGAATTCCGATACTAAAAGAGGAATTTTCTGATTCGGTGATATTATATCTTGGGAAATAAGAAAAATGCGTGACCATCATTGTGAAAGTATATTGTTCATAAGGAGTATTTATTTTGGCGGTTAATACGGAAATATTTGCCCCAATACTGTGCATAAAGTTTTGCGCCATCACATTACTGCTTAACATGTATAATATGAATAAATAGATAAATATTCTTTTGGCCATAGAGTTTAATTTTTTGTTGTTTGAAAAGTGATTTCTTGTTTAAGCCAGTAAATGATTTTTTCTCCGCCGTATATAGTTGCAGGCTTCCATAATGGAGAGGCATTCACTACTCTTAACGCTTCTTCGGCTAATTTTGGATGTACTTCCTTTCGATTCTCTACTTCTGAATAAGCAACTCTTCCATATTCATTCACCATGAATTTTACGATCACTGTTTCAGATGCCATCTCTTTTCCTTTTGCTATCGGGAGATATTTTGCTCCTACTTCTTTGTCAAGATTTGTTTGAATGTATTTTTCCCAACCCCCGCTTCTGGTAAATTCAGGTGGGATCGTGAGGTCCTCAATAGAGAATATTTTTTGAGGCAGCCTGGGTAATGTAAAAAAGCTGTCAGAAACCTGTGTTTGCTTGATCATGGTACAGGTTTGTAAAGTTGAATAAGCTTTGGCATCTTCTGAATATTCAAGATATAAAGAAGATGTTTCTTTTGCAAACACATCATAGCGGCCTAAAGTATTGTTCTTGTCGTACTCGGAATTCATATACAATGCAGGAGCGTAATAATATTTCCGGGTAACGTCACCGCATTTTACAGTAAGGAGCTTGCAATCAAATCCCGCAATATTCTTTTTTTCATCGGATTTGGAAACCTTTGTAACAATGGACGTGTCCGTGTTATAATTTACGTAATACAACGTATCAAGGTTTTTGAACTTAAAATAGACTCGCTGATCCTTAGTAATAAAGTATGTATCGCAAAAGCCTGATTTTTGCCTGTAGTTGCCATGTTTTATCCAGATCGTCACATCATTCCCCATCGCAAAAAGACTTTTTAAAACTCTTTGACTCATTAATTCTGATTTAGAGTTCATTTCAGATCTGTAAATAATGATGCCTTCAAAATCTTTTTGCTGTGCTGATAGGAGATAGCAAAAAAAAGTAAATAAGAAAATTGGGATGACGTTTTTCATTGTAATGCTTAATTATTATTGCGTTTTCGGAACAAATGAAAACTATAAGAAATTCTGAAACTGATCGCACTGATTTTTTTATCATGGTTCCCCATATCCGATTCATATTTCAAACCGAATACTAATGTGTTGGCCCGTTGACCCACTTCCTGGCTATAACCCACTTCCCCCGCAATAGCCACACCATCGCCATACGTTCCATCTCCAACTACCACCCTGCAATAACCTGCTGATGGCTCAACAAAAAAACCTGTTTTGGAATCCTCACTGAAAATATGACGATAGCCAATCTTGATAGAAGCATAACCTTTTGCTGAATCCGGATCTTTACCTGGAAAATAACCAAAATCCAGTAGCTCTACCATAATACTGCTATTCTGAATTTCATTTATCGGAATGTCCCAATAAGCGAATGTTCCAAATCCCAGTTTTTACTTGTCAGCATTTTTGCCAATCATTTTGTAAACGGCAAGTTGGGAATGGAGAGTAGAAAAAATGAGCACGGAACAAATTGTAAAAGTAATTTTTTTCATCGGTGGTTTGTTTGAATACTTTTACCTTAAAATATATCGTTTATCGGAACCTGAATATATCCTATTTGCAAGCCATAGTTTTGTTTCAGCTTTTCATTTATCAATATAGGTTGACGGCAAAGAATGATATAAAGCCCTTGTATACGGGTAAGTCCCCCAAAACTCCTACCGATTAAAAGTAGACGATATTGTCTACATTGAAAAGTGAATTCTAGTTTACTTTTTAGAGGAGTTTAGAATCTACCCAAGTTGCGCATTGTGTTCATTAAATAAGAAAAGTCAATGGTTATTGCTTATTGCTCATCTAGGTATGTTTAGGCTCCATTCACTTATTGATTAATAAGTAGTTTCTGATTCTTGCTTTTATTTGCTGAGAAAGTGTTACTGAGTTTTTCAAAACACTGATCCGAAAAGAGTTTTATATATTCTGCATCGGAAAATAATTACAACGATTCCTCTTTTGCGGCATAGAGACTTGTCTGGGAAAGGAAGTGCGACGAGTCACCTGCCATCGGCAGGGAGACTCGTCGGATAAGGAAGTCTTAATGGTCACGCTTGGTATAAGACTAGACATATTTCAAATACCAATTTTGTTACGAGTTTCTTTAAAACCTGCATAAATCAGGTGTGAGTATATTCTGCATCGGGAAGTGAACCTACGAGTCCCTTTCAGGAGACTCGTAGGGGAAGGAATCCTCAACATTTACTGCTCAATGTTTTCGAAATGAGCAAATTATCCACGCTTATTATTAACAGATCTGTAGTTGGAATGGCACATTTTCTGATTTATACTGGGTAAACAATAGCACATTTATCATGAAATATAATAAGCTGATATTATTCATTTACCTGCTGGCTTTCTCTGTTGCCGCTACAGCGCAAAAAAAGGAGCATGAGCAGACCAGGAATATGATCGAATCCGGGCAATACGTCTTCAAAGCACAAACGGCTTATCCGATGTCCGGAAATATCCGGTATTTAACACCCGAATATGATCTGACCATCGCAAAAGGCAAAGTGATTTCTTATTTGCCCTATTTTGGCCGGTCCTATGTGCCTGTCCTGTCCGGGGAAGCCGGGTTAAAGTTCAGTTCATCGGATTTTGCCTATGCAAAAACAATGAAGGGTGATAAATGGGAAATCTCCATAAAACCCCGCGACGTATCGGATATCACTCAAATGGACCTGACCGTTTTTGATAACGGCAGGGCCCGGCTGGTGGTGATCAGCACAAACCGGCAGGAGATCTCATTTGATGGCTATATCAGAAGTACGGGTTGATCTTTGCCTTAAGTCAATAATTTAACCTGGGTATAAGATTTTTGGACCAAAAAACCGGTTGAATCGGTTTTGGGGTTATATTCATGCTACCAAGCCACCTGCATTATGAGATTTTTATTTATTGCCTGCCTCGTTTGCCTTTTCATTTCTTCCTGTGTTAGCCGACG
>CAYSIU010000362.1:0-1963 GCA_964431095.1 uncultured Chitinophaga sp.
GGCTGTAAAAATGGAAGGTTTTGTTTTCATGAAAAAAAAGAATAAGAAACTTTTCCTGGGAATGCTCAGCGTTGCGCCCCTGCTCCAGGCAAAGGGTATCGGTAAACAAATCATGACGGCGGCTGAACAATATGCCAGACAGCAGGAATGCAAGACGGTATTCATGAGGGTCATTTCGATCCGTCATGAGTTGATTGCCTGGTACGAACGGCAGGGCTATTATAAGACCGGGGAGGTCCAACCTTTTGAAGACAGCGAATTCGGTAAAGCAAAGAAGCCGATCGAATTTGTGGTGATGCAAAAGATCCTGTAAAAGAGCAACGACACAGATATACGTTGGGAAATAACAGTAAGATCGAAGAAAACAGGGGGGTCTTCCATACGGTCTGGAAAAAACAGAAGAACGGTACCTGGAGATATGTGTGGGATTGAGCAGGGATCGATGATTATCCTGTAAATACACTTATTTCCGGGAAAATGCCCCAAAAGAAAATGTCCTTTAATTTTACAAGTTGAATGGTAAATCCTCAACAAATGAAAAAGGCAGTACAAAGGACATTCACGATAGCCGCTTCTGTTTGCATTTTCTTTTCCCTTTCCGGCAAAAGCCAGGCTCCGGCTAAATGGAAGACCGGCATGGAGCTCAACGCATATAATGGCGGGGGAAGGACGCCCCAGAGCACGACGGTCATTATAAATAAAACATCCTGCACCTATATTGACAGGCAGCAACAGGCGAGGGATACACTTCGCTTTAAATTATCGCAGGCTGAGCTGGATAAACTGCTGAAAGAAATTACTGCCTGTCATTTCATGAATATGCTTTCCGGGCGAACCAAATCTATCCGGTATGATATGGCCACAACTTCTATTGAATTCGGGTCAGGTAATAAAACGCATAAGGTCAGTATAGGTGCCACAGAACAAATAACCAGGGGCGCTGCTGATGACTTCAACAGGCTTTATGCGTACATCATGACCCTGACTGGGAAAAAAACCGGCCAGAAAACAGAATGAAGACTCCTGATAAAAGATAAATCAAGTTGCCCTGGAACTGATCATTGTACAGAAGTACTACCAGTGAGGTGATGAATAACGGTGCGATATCTTATTTTTGCATCTTTCATGCTTTTAGTAAACCAACATGACAATGATCCGCATCACCGCCATTTTATTCCTGCTGTTACCATTATCCGTATTGGCCCAGGACCGCATCAATAAAACTAAAAAAGAGGTAAAAAAAGAACTTGATAAGTACGTGGCGGCCAACAAAAATCTCCAGCCCCTTGTGTCTGAGACGGATAGCACCCTGACACTCCTGGTGAATGACCCGAAAAGCCAGCTGGTCGGTTTTGTCTATAGTTTTAATAAACCCGGGCAATGCATTTCAGAAAAAATCATTGCCGCCTGTGATTCCTGTATAAAGAAAAGGTTGAAAATGGTGCTGGCAGAAAAGGCCCGCCAATGGAAGAAGATCAACGGGAATCAATATATCTCAAAGTTTGCCGATCAAATGCTGCTGGAATTGCCGATGGATAACAAAGACTATTCCTTCACTTTTTACAGGGCGCAATGGACAAAACAGGTTTATGATATTCTGGTAGGGCATTGATTTGAAAAATATCATTCAGGTGACCTATCACCCATGAATGATTTCATTCACACTCAATCATTGAAGGATTATGGTACAATTTGCAACTCAACTGGATGAGATCGTCACCGGGAACCTGGCTGCACCCGCCAGGGCCGTTGCTGTAGAAGAGATATCGCGCGGCCTCGGCCCCGCGCCGTCCGGCTTTGTGAATTTCCGATGCCGCCACCGACTCGGGAAAGGGCAGAGTAGTATCCTCTACCATCACGCGGCGGACCAGGGAAACGAACAGCACGCCCAGAATACTGCCGACCGTCATGAGCGCCGTCGATTTCCAATACGCGACTGACGGATCGAACGATGTCCAGGAAC
>CAYSIU010000362.1:1973-2985 GCA_964431095.1 uncultured Chitinophaga sp.
GCACTCCGGGCGATCCCCGGCGATGAAATGTCTTATAAACCATCCCCTGGTAAATGGAGCAAGAAAGAGATCATCGGTCATCTGATCGATTCAGCCCAGAATAATATCCGTCGTTTCATTGTGGCGCAATATGAGGATATCCCGCATATTATTTACAACCAGGATCAATGGGTGGCCCTCTCCGATTACCAGCACAGGGATGATCATGAACTGGTTGAGCTTTGGTATTTTTTAAACAAACAGCTCTGTGCCATCCTGAAACATATCTCTCCTTCTGCTGTGCTGAGAAAATGCAAAACAGAGGAACTTCATACCCTTGAATGGCTGGCGATGGATTATATCAAACACCTGCGGCATCATCTTCACCAGGTACTTGGATTGGAGCCTGTGGCTTATCGATAAGCGATCATTTTTCCAGTAACCCGTCTGTTTTCCATTGCTTAAATACATTGACCGTGCTGTCGCTTAACCGGGTTGTTTTTTTGAATGGCATAAACCCTTTATCACCGGGGTTGAGTTGAATGCGACGGATCATTTCATCAATATCTGTTTTAACACTGGTGTAATTATCGTATGCTTTTTTAAACCCGCCTTTGGCAGGAATATGACAAGGAGTGCAATTGGCCATAATAACCGCCTGCAGGTTGTCCTGGTAGGTGAATTTAGCAGGCGCAGTGGTGGTGGTCTCTGTTGTACCCGTAGCTTTTTTGGAAGGTCCGCAATTGGCAAGCACAAGCAGGGCAATTCCAAGACCTGTTAAAAGAAAAATTTTCTTCATGTTCATTGCTTTTAAAGATTGAAAATAGCCAAAAAAAAATGATGCCGTTTACCGGTTATCACAACGCAGAAAATTTGTTGCCGGTTGCCGGCTTCTCTGTCCCTTGCGGTAAATTTGCTGGCTTTTATGATCCACAGCACCGTCCGGACATACAGGAATGCCTATGCAGGTCTTTCAAAAGAGACCTGGCTGCTTTCTTTGATCATGCTCCTTAACCGCAGCGGTACTATGGTG
>CAYSIU010000362.1:2995-3501 GCA_964431095.1 uncultured Chitinophaga sp.
GGTGGTATTCTGGGTGTCCCATCCTCACCCCTTTACGTCTATAGTCCGGGAATAGGGTTTACCATCGGGCAGGCAGGTTTTGTTTACGGTTTGTTTGGCGCAGGTGCCTTCAGCGGGGCCTGGTTGGGGGGAAAACTGACTGATAAGATCGGTTTTTATCCTGTGCAACTGATCACGCTTACCGGTGGGGGAATATTGTTCATTACGCTCGGCCAAATGAAAACCCTTCCGCTGATCTGCCTTTTTACTTTCTTCCTCAGTTTTGTCAATGAAGCGTTCCGTCCTGCGAATTCTACGGCCATTGCATTTTACAGCTAGGAGGAGAACAGGACCCGTTCCTATGCATTGAACCGGCCGGCCATTAATATGGGCTGGGCAGTAGTAAGTGGGTTAGGCGGTTTTCTTGGCCATAATAACTTTACCTTAGTACTTTGTGTGCATTTCGTTATAAGAATTTGTTCCGAGGTATTTAAGCGGATACGTTTTCAACCGCATGGCGGAAAGCC
>CAYSIU010000363.1:0-3494 GCA_964431095.1 uncultured Chitinophaga sp.
GAACCGGTGGCTGAGAAAATTTGCCGGTGAAAAAGTGTTCACTCCAAAAGAGATTGAAGATGCCCTGGCCGAACCATTGACCGCTACCCGGGGTTCAGTGCCGCATTATATCCCTCATCTTTCCTATAAATTAAAAAAACAAGGCAGCGGGGACATCATCAAGACCCATATCGATCTGAATACACAATTAAAAACTGAAAAGCTGGTAGAAGATTATGTAAGAACACAGCGATTGAAGAATATTAAAAATGCAGCCGTGGTGATCCTTGATAACCGGACCCACCAGGTCATTACCTATGTCGGTTCATCGGGTTTTAATGATACCACAGATGGAGGGCAGGTAAATGGTGCGGCCGCTGTTCGTGAACCGGGTAGTACATTAAAGCCCCTGCTTTATGCGCTCTGTTTTGATGAAGGACTGCTTACCCCCAAAACCGTGATCACCGATGTGCCGGTAAATTATGAAGGATATGCGCCGGAGAATTATGATCAAAAATTCAATGGGTATGTTACCGTTGAATTTGCGCTGGAACATTCCCTGAACATCCCCGCCGTCAAAAGCCTGCGATTATTGGGAAAGGACCCCTTCATTGAAAAACTCTCCGGTTGCGGGTTCCGGCAAATACAAAAAGACAGGCGAAAACTTGGCTTATCCATGATATTGGGTGGCTGCGGCACCCGGCTGGAAGAATTGACCGGTCTCTTCTCGGTTTTCGCAAATGAAGGCATTTATATTTCACCGTCCTACTCACAAACAGATACCCTGCAGCAACGGGTGAAAGTGATCAGTCCTGCCGCCGCTTTTATGATCAATGATATCCTGTCCCGGATCAACCGGCCGGATTTTCCATTGAACTGGACGGCCACTGAACACATGCCAAAGATCGCCTGGAAGACCGGTACGAGTTATGGGCGAAGGGATGCCTGGAGTATCGGCTATAACAAAAATTATACGGTAGGAATATGGGTGGGAAATTTCTCCGGGGCAGGTGTTGCCGACCTGAGCGGGGCGAACATTGCCACGCCCCTCCTGTTCCGGATCTTTAATACCATTGACTACAACAGCGATAAAGAATGGTTCACACAGCCAAAAGATTGCGATATCCGCCAGGTATGCAGTGAAACGGGCATGGTTCCCTCCGAGCATTGCACGAGCCTGACCACTGATTATTTCATCCCGCTGATCTCTTCGGGCAAGGTCTGTAACAACTGGCAGGAGATCATGGTGAGTCCCGATGAAAAAATGTCCTATTGTAAAAGCTGTGCGCCGGAGAGCGGGTATAAAAAGAAATGGTATAAAATAGTGGAACCGGAAATGCAGGCCTGGTTTGAAGAGAACAGGATCGCTTATCAAAAGATCCCACCCCATAATCCTCAATGCGAAACGATCTTTAAAGGAGCCGCTCCCCTGATCAGTTCACCGGTCAACGGTACAGAATACCTGATCAACCGGAAAGACCCTGAGCCGATTCAGTTGACCTGTAAAACTGCCAATGATGTGAGCCGGGTATACTGGTATATCAATAATAAATTCTACAAAAGCTGCAGCCCCGGAGAGAAACAATTCTTTGTCCCGCAGGAAGGTCCGGTCAAGCTCTCCTGCACCGATGATAAAGGAAGGAACAGGGATATAAGAATTACGGTGAAGTATGTGAATCTTTAGCAGCAGGCTGCGGGCTGCGGGCCACTAGCTTCTAGCTGCAGGCTGCGGGCTGCTGACTGTTGGCTGCGGGCCTCAGGCTGTTGGCTTCTAGCTGCTGGCTGTTGGTTGCAGGCTTCCGGCTGCAGGTTAGTGACTGTGAACTGCAGACTGCAGACTGGAGACTGCCAACTGATTACCTTATCACTCTGCTTTCTTTATACTTCCTGCCCCGGTGATGGACTGATTTACCTCAGCATTACCCTTGTACAGCACATCTGCGGCACCGGATATATGCACATCCAGCTTTGTACTGGCAAATACCTGTGCTTCTCCGGCCCCGGTCAACTGCAGGCTGGTATTTTCCGCCATCAGGTCAAAACACCTGATATCTGTACTACCGGTTCCCTCTAACCGAAAATCTTTAGTTTCTCCCTTCAATGTGATTTTACCTGCTCCTGAAGCATCCGCTTCCACTTTGGGTGTTTTAAGTTCCATCGCCACGTTGCTGGCCCCACTCAGGTGTATGCCAATGGATGCTGAATTGCTTATTTTATTCTGCCCGTAAATAGTACAGGAGCCTGAAGCCTCAAAATCTTTATATACGGCGTTAGTGATATATACTTTCACTGCGTTAGTGGGTTTCAGGTTGATCCCTTTTTGGGGGTGAATCTCCAGCACGTTTTGATTATTGGTGATCTCAACATATTCGAGGAGGTTTTCATCGGTCTCCACTTTAACGGATGTCAATGAATCCTGGGTGACATAAACGTCAATATCCCCACTAACATTGATTGCACTGAAAGTTCCGGCAGCCCGGGTTTCTGTCTTTATGTTGCCATTCCCATCGATCCGCTTGTCAAATACGCCGCAGGAGTTGGAAAAAATGGCGATGAATATTACTACAAAAGCAAAACGATTCATGTGATAGAGTTTAATGACAAAAATAAGAGGTTATCCCCGGCTTGTAATTTTGACGTCCCCGCCAGGAAAATGGTTACAGCCCGGGGGTCGATCCCTATCCGCCATATGAGTCGGTTCCAGCCACTGTTCCCGCTGATAACGGCTTAACTACAAAGCTTTAGTTATCTTCGCATGGTCATGACGGAAAAGATCCTGATCCTTGATTTTGGCTCCCAATATACCCAACTGATCGCCCGTGCCGTACGAGAAGCCAATGTGTACTGCGAGATCATACCTTATCACAAGAATTTTGAAATTGAACCCGGTTTAAAGGGGATCATCCTGTCGGGTTCCCCCTTCTCGGTGAACGAAATGAATGCCCCCGATGTGAAAGTGGAGGAGTTCATTAAAAAAGTACCGGTACTGGGTGTTTGCTACGGGGCACAATTAACTGCCAAACACTACGGCGGGGTTGTTGCAAAAAGCAATAAGAGGGAATATGGCCGGGCCATTTTGCAGCAAACGAAAAAAGATGCACTGCTTAAAGATGTGTCCCCGCAAAGTCAGGTATGGATGAGCCATAGTGATACTATTAAGGAGTTGCCGGAGGGATTTGAATTATTAGCGGAAACGGAGAGCATCCCGGTCGCAGCCTTCAAAAAATCCAGCAACGGAGTATCCCGGTCGTCAGTCGCCGTGCCTCATTTCCCGCTCTACGGTGTACAATTCCATCCCGAAGTATATCATTCCAAAGAAGGAAAAAAGATCCTTAAAAATTTCCTGGTGGATATATGCGGCTGTGCGCAGGATTGGACGGCGGCTCATTTCATCACGGATACCGTGAATGCGTTGAAAAAACAGATCGGCGACCGCAAGGTGATCATGGCCTTGAGTGGTGGGGTGGATTCGACTGTGGCCGCTACCCTCATTCACCAGGCCATCGGAGATCACC
>CAYSIU010000364.1:0-1759 GCA_964431095.1 uncultured Chitinophaga sp.
GAAGTGCCGCAGGGAATAAAAGGAGTATGGACAATCGTATTATTGCGGATGAAAGGGACCACTTCGTTAAAAACATATTCATTCCATTGCTGGTGACGGATCGATTTATAGCGGGGATCCATTTCATTGTTCAACCAGCTTTCATTGTTAATACTGTCAATGGAAAAGACTTTCACTTTGCCGTCGTCAATAAAGGGAGCAATCTGATCCATGAGCTGGAACCTTTCGTACTCGAGGTAATCCGCCGCCGCGGTTGGCACCAGCAGGAGTGCGAAGCCATAGTCCCCATAAGTGGCGATGGGCATTTCTTTATTTAACGCAGGGCTGTACCAGGCATTTAATTCTCTTTTCATTCCGGTTGTTTACTTGATAATTGATCATTTCCCGATCTTCCATGGCCGGGATTTCACGAATATATTTTAAATCCCACTAACCCCGCCTGTTTGAAAATGAAGAGGATCTGAAATGATTTTTTAAAAAATAGTAAATTTTCTTGGTAAATTACACAAGTAATATTACTTTAGTTTTTAGGTATTTTTACTATGTTGAATGTTAGCCCCTTGTGAGTATTTCGCAAGAGTAATATCCTTAGAACCTTACAGTTAGCCATGCAAACATCCGGGAGTGTCAATCCGGAGAGGTTTCTTATTGCGACTAAACCTGGCATCTCATGAAAATCTTCACAGGCAGCATAACTATTTCCCTGCCTTGATTATGAACTAAAACCACAACCCTGTCAAACATGAGTGCTGACCCGATCAGGATCATACTGGTGGATGATCATCATGTAATCCTTACGTCCTGGAAAACGCTGCTGGAAACCAGCCCATGTTTAAAAGTCATTGCTGAATGCGATAACGGCGAGATAGCCATCCGGGAAGCCGAACGGTTGATCCCCGATATTATGCTGGTGGATATAAAAATGACACCGCTCAACGGGTTTGAGATTACCGAAAGGCTGCTGCAAAAAATTCCCTCGATAAAGATCATCGGCATATCTGTGAACAACCAGCCACACTATGCGTCCAAAATGCTGGAGTTCGGTGCGCGTGGGTTCCTTACAAAAACTTCAACCCTGGAAGAGATCCATCATGCGATCAGGGAGGTTCAACAGGGCAACTATTATATCTGTGAAGAGATCTGTAAAAAATTGTCCTCATCCGGCTAATAATCTAAAAGGTTCATGAAGAGATCAGTCCCCTACCAATCAAGTAATTAATCAAAACCCGGTAATTTTGCGGCCTCACTGGTACTTCCCGGCTTGAATACGGAACCGGGTCCTGAAACCAGCAGGTAAAAAGCATGGAGTTAAGTAAAAACTTTAATCACAAAGCGGCTGAACAGAAATGGTATAGGCACTGGCTGGATAAAAAATACTTCCACAGTGAGCCTGATACAAGGGACCCCTATACGGTGGTCATTCCACCTCCGAATGTCACCGGGGTTCTCCACATGGGGCATTGTTTGAACAATACGATACAGGATATTCTGGTCAGGCGGGCAAGGATGCAGGGCAAAAATGCCTGTTGGGTTCCCGGTACGGACCATGCTTCTATTGCTACGGAAGCCAAAGTGGTGCAAATGCTCAGGAAAAAAGGGATCACTAAATCGTCGCTGAGCCGGGAAGAGTTTGAGAAGTATGCATGGGAGTGGAAAGAAAAATATGGTGGTATTATTCTGGAGCAATTGAAAAAAATGGAGTGGAGCCGGGAGTGGGAACGGACGGTAGTCACAAAGGGACCGGAAGATTAGGAAAGCG
>CAYSIU010000364.1:1769-3492 GCA_964431095.1 uncultured Chitinophaga sp.
GAACGGAACCGATACCTTTTCACTTGTGTACCGGAATAATTATCAATCCGTGATTGCTGTTTTTGTAGACCTTTATGATAAAGGTTGTATCTACCGTGGCAAGCGAATGATCAACTGGGATCCCAAAGCGAAAACGGCATTGAGCGATGAAGAGGTGACCAGGAAAGAGACACGACAAAAACTTTATTATATAAAGTATTATTTAGAGGGCCCGTCAACATCCGAAAGCCGGCAGTCGGCGACTCACAATAGCCATTCCCCAGGGGCCACTCGTGACTTTATTACGATCGCAACGGCGCGTCCCGAAACAATCATGGGAGATACCGCCATTTGCGTACACCCCGATGATGCGCGATACAAACATTTACATGGAAAATTTGCCTTTGTTCCACTGATCAACCGTCGCATTCCTGTTATCACCGATGAATATGTAACGATGGAATTTGGAACCGGTGCATTGAAAGTCACACCGGCCCATGACATGAATGATTACCAATTGGGGCAAAAACACAAACTGGAACTGGTAGATATTTTCAACGAAGACGGAACATTGAATGAGGCAGCACAGATCTGTATCGGGGAAGATCGTTTTGAAGCAAGGAAGAAGATCATAAAGGAGTTGGAAGAAAAGGGGCATATTGTAAAAACTGAGGACTATACCAGCGAGGTAGGTTACAGCGAAAGAACGGATGTGGTGGTAGAGCCGAGGCTTTCAATGCAGTGGTGGGTGGATATGAAAAAGCTGTCCGGCCCGGCCTTAAAATCAGTAATGGAAGGCGAAATAAAATTCTATCCCGCGAAATTCAAAAATCTCTATCGCCACTGGATGGAAAACATCAGGGACTGGTGCATATCCAGGCAACTTTGGTGGGGACAGCGGATCCCTGCCTGGTATGATGAGGGCGGAAATGTTTATGTGGCAAAAAGCCTGGAAGATCTCCACAACCAGCAACCCGCAACAAGAAATCAACAACTGAAACAGGACGAAGACTGCCTGGATACCTGGTTCTCCAGCTGGCTCTGGCCTTTTGAAGTGTTTAAAGGATACAGCCATCCCGGAAATAAAGACATCCAATATTATTACCCCACCAATACACTGGTTACTGCACCTGAGATCATTTTCTTCTGGGTAGCCCGTATGATCATGGCAGGCTTTGAGTACAAAAAGCAAAAGCCTTTCAATGAAGTTTATTTCACCGGCGTTGTTCGCGATAAGCAGGGACGGAAAATGAGCAAGAGCCTGGGCAATTCACCCGACCTGCTGGCGCTCATCGATCAGTATGGGGCAGATGCCGTTCGTTTTGGCATCATGATCTCTTCTCCCGCGGGCAATGACCTGCTCTGGGATGAAGCCAGTAACGAGCAGGGCAGTTATTTCATCAACAAGATCTGGAATGCATTGAAATTGGTCAAAAGCTGGAAGGACCGTCAGGCTGCTCAAAGCGTCCAAAAAGGTTTTGCCGTGGAATGGTTTGAAAACAGGCTAAATGAAGTCAAAGGAGAGATTGAAGGGATGTTCAGGGAATTCAGGTTAAGCGAGGCTCTGAAAACGATGTATTCTCTTATTTGGGACGATTTCTGTAGCTGGTACCTTGAGTGGGTAAAACCCTCACCTCAGGAACCGGTGGATAAAGATGTTTATGAAAAAACAGTGGATTTTTTTGGAGAACTGATGCAACTGCTGCACCCGTATATGCCGTTCATCACAGAAGAAATTTACCAA
>CAYSIU010000365.1:0-3487 GCA_964431095.1 uncultured Chitinophaga sp.
TAAAGGAATGGTGGATGGCAGCGGCGATGATGATGCTTTTGGAGGAACAAGAAAGAAAAATATCATTGTTGATCATTGCAGCATGACCTGGAGTGACGATGAAGTCTTTTCGGTTTATGCCGGCGACAGCACCACCTTACAATGGAACCTCATCGCCGAGCCACTGAATTATTCATATCACTTTGAAAAAGGCGACACGGATTATGAACATCACGGGTATGGTGCCATCTGGGGTGGCAGGCATTTTTCGGCTCATCATAATCTTTTCGCAGACTGCGGCAGCCGAAACCCGCGTTTTGATGGCATCCGGAACTGCCCCGAGGAAAATGTGGACTACCGGAATAATGTAATCTATAACTGGGGACATAACAGCATTTATGCCGGCGAAGGCGGCAATTATAACCTGGTCAATAACTATTTCAAATACGGGCCTTCCACCCTCTGGACCGTAAAATCCAGGATCGCGAATCCCTGGAGCAAGCCTCCTTCCATACCCTTTGGCAAATATTTCATTGATGGAAATTATGTGGATGGCGCCCCCGATGTCACCGATGACAACTGGAAGGGCGTGGTGATGGACAAAGGCACAAAAGATGATAAAGACAAAGCAAAACTCGACGCGGCCTTCAGTGTTGTTTCTATTCCTGAACAATCGGCAAAAGAAGCGTACAGTGCGGTGCTGCAATCAGTGGGTTGCAATTTTCCGGTAAGAGATACACTGGACCTGCGCATCCTGAGGAATGTCGTGGAAAGGACCGGCAGGATCATTGATGTACAGGGAGGTTACCCGCATGGCACCGCCTATGAAAAGACTATGAATGCCTGGCCCACATTGAAATCATCGCCGGCTCCCCCGGATAAGGACCGGGATGGTATGCCCGATGTGTGGGAAATAAAGAACAAGCTCAACCCGGCTGATCCTTCGGATGCCTCAAAGTGCAGCCTGCACAAATACTACACAAACATTGAGGTGTATATTAACTCGCTCGTGAAATGAAAAAAATAGTTATTATACCGGTCCTGTTGACGGTCATGGCATTTTCATTGTCGGAAAAAAAGAAAATAAAGATCTTTCTCGCAGGCGATTCTACCATGAGTAT
Organism: uncultured Chitinophaga sp.; assembly: GCA_964431095.1. Classification (GTDB taxonomy): domain Bacteria; phylum Bacteroidota; class Bacteroidia; order Chitinophagales; family Chitinophagaceae; genus JJ008. The sequence continues at coordinate 1,101 of CAYSIU010000365.1, forward strand.
TAAGGAAACAAAGGCCTATCCAGAGACCGGTTGGGGTATGCCCTTTGTTTATTTTTGGGATTCGACGGTCACGGTAGTCAACCGGGCCAAAAATGGCCGGAGCACTAAAACATTCATCAGTGAAGGTCTGTGGAAATTGATTTATGATGAAGCCCGCGCATGGAGTTATGTCATAATGCCATACGGGCGTCGCAACGTGTTAAACGATTAAGGCGAACGCTATGGCATTCCCGATACGTTCAAAACGAACGTTAACCGCTTCGGTATGGAAGCAAGGCAAAAAAAAGCCAGCCAGGTACAGATTACCCCGGTGTCGAGAAGAAAATTCGATAAGGACGGTAATGCAATGCCCACGCATGAAATCTATTCCCCGCTGGTGAAGGAAGTGGCACGGGAACAAAATGTATTGCTTATCGACCTGGATGAAAAAAGCCGTGCATTGTACCAGCAGTTTGGTGCTGAGAATTCGAAACTGCTTTTCATGCAATTGAAACCGGGTGAGCATCCGAATTACCCCGAAGGCAGGGAAGATAATACGCATTTTAATGAGTTGGGGGCAAGATTGATCGCACAGATTGTTTTAAATGAAATCAGAACACTGAAACCTGACCTGGCAGAAAGAATAATTGCCCCAGCAAAAAAATAAGATCCCGGGTGAAGAGCCCCCTGTCCATATTTGTGCTATGCTTATTCCTTGAAAAAGCATACTCCCAGTCAACCGCAGGAATCACAGGTCAACCGGATACTTCCTTTTCTGTCTACAGCGAGTATAAAAAAAACCTGAAAGATCACCCTGATATCCGCCAGGTGGATGAATGGCATTCCCCGGCAGTAGCTGAGGAAAAAAATATTATGTATTGCAGCGTCGGTCCAAGAAAATTATTGCTCGACGTTTTTTGTCCCCGGCAAAAAAGCGCCGCTAAAAGAACGGCAATCATTATTCTTCATGGCGGCGGATGGAGAAGCGGGAACCGGTCGATCCATTATCCCCTGGCAGAGCGGTTGGCGGCGCTTGGTTATGTTTGTTTTACCCCCGAATACAGGTTGTCAACCGAAGCCCTGTATCCTGCGGCCGTTTATGATATCAAAGCAGCCATTAGCTGGGTAAGAGAAAAAGCAAAGAAATACCGCATCGATACTTCCCGGATCGTGGTCGCCGGTCATTCATCCGGCGGGGAATTGGCTGCTTTTATGGGAAGCACCAATGGCAATACAAGTTTTGAAGGCCATGCCTGCCACAAAAAATATTCAAGCCGCGTGAATGCCGTAGTGGACATGGATGGCATCCTCGCCTTTATCCATCCTGAATCCGGTGAGGGGGATGACAGCAAGAAGACTTCGGCTGCCACCAACTGGCTGGGGTATTCAAAAACTGAAAATCCCGGGCTTTGGCAGCAGGCTTCCCCTCTCAGTTATGCAGGGCCTGGTTCCGTCCCTATTCTTTTTCTCAACAGTTCAGTTGCAAGGATGCATGCCGGCCGTGATGATTATATAAAGATCCTGGACCGGTACCATATTTATTCATCGGTGATGACCTTTGAAGGAGCACCCCATTCATTTTGTTTGTTCCAGCCCTGGTTCGACCCGGTGGTAAAAGCCATCGATGATTTTTTACAAAAACTGTTCAAAAAATAACCGATGAAAAAGTTTTTTTTGTGGTGGTCGGCCGCAGGCTTATGGATGAACGGAATAGCGCAGAAAAAGATCATTGTGGTCAAAGATGGAAGCGGCAATTACAATACAGTGCAGGCTGCTTTCAATTCCATACCCTTAAATAATAAAAAGCCGGTGACGATCTATATAAAGAATGGCATTTATAAAGAAAAACTTCTCCTGGATTCTTCTAAGAATTTCGTGACACTGGAAGGCGAAGACAAGTTCAATACGATCCTTACGTACGATGATCATACCGGTAAGGTTTCTCCCCGGGGTGATACCATCAATACAAGAACCTCCTGGAGTTGTAAGATCGTGTCTGATCATTTTACCGCCGGGGGTATTACTTTCCGGAATACTGCGGGCTTCAATGCGGGACAGGCGGTGGCGATGGAGGCGATTCGGGAGGGAGCCCAGAAGAGGGCAGGCCAAAGCATGCCGGAGGTACACTTGGGTCCGTGGTCTTCGAGGCGGAGGTGATTCTGGCAGAGCAGTTGGGCGGGGGCGCGGACAGCTGCTCTGGTGAGGGTATAATGGCGCTGGCGCATGGCTTGCTCCCGGGTTGATCTTGGTGGCACAAGTCATTCTCGGGAGAAGCCTTGCGTTTGGCATCACACCCACCTCCACGAAGAGGACGAAGTGGCATCTACTGAGACTCCCTCGCTTCGATTGCGGCTTCACGTTACATTCGTAAAAAGCGAGCAATTAACTCGGCGTGACAAGAAAGCAAA
>CAYSIU010000366.1:0-3485 GCA_964431095.1 uncultured Chitinophaga sp.
AAAACACTGCGGGGGGCAAGGGGTTGACGGTGATGTTCGTACATGGTACTGTTTTTCCCAAATTACTAACTCTGCGGACAGATAGCTGTTAACTGCCTGTCAATTATCTTTTTTAATATGATGTGCTCATCGGCTCTCTGTTCGCCCAGGAAATTTTTTACAAAAACGATATAAACGTAGCCTCTGCAATAATCGATCATGGGCCAGGTGCCAAAGAGGCCGGGACTTGCATAGGATCCGGTAATGACCCCTCCGTTCGGTGAGTTGATAAATTGATTTTCTACCAGCCAGCTGCCGAGTGCATAAGTATCACCTTCGGCAGCTTTGGGTGCATAACGGATCTGTTCCGGTTTATCCTGTACCACCATCATCTCGTTCACGGCCTTTTCACTGAGTACCTGCCCACCCTTGTATTTTCCTTTGTTCAGCAGCATCACCAGGAATTTCATATAGTCGTTCGCAGTGGATTGGGCGCCACCGGAGGGATTGACCGGTACGCCTTTGATCTCGGCAAAGGTGGAGTTCCGCATCTCCAGCGGGTCGAACAGTTTTGTTTTGATCAGTACTTCAAATTTGTTTTTGCTGATCACTTCCAGTATCCTGCCCGCAATATTCAGTCCCACATTGCCATACCAGAAATCAGTGCCGGGTGTGGCACGGGTATCTCTTTTTGCAAAAGCATTTACTTCTTCTTCGAGCGACCCGATCTTTCTCCGCTCCATCATTCTTTTCAAAAAATTGCCCTCATCCGATATCCCGGTCATATGACAAAGACATTGGCGGATCGTAATATCTCCTTTGGAATATTTATCAAACTCGGGAAGATATTTCGCAACTTTATCATCGAGAGATAATTTTCCTTCATCCACGAATTGCATCACCAATGCCGCAGTGAGCCATTTACTGCAACTGGCAATGGGGGCTTGCGTTTCCGCGTTGAACCCGCCCATTTCCTTTTTGAATACCACCGAATCACCTTTCCAGATAAGGCAAACGGCGTTCTTGCCCAACAGGTTCTGTTTGGCTTCCAGTTCTTTGTCAAGCTCGGTCCAAACATACTGGCCAAATGCCTGCTGCAAGATTAGCAGGGTAATGCCTACGCATATGACTTTCATGCAGATAGAATTAACTTTATGTGACATAGTTTCACCTCTTGACCCCCGGGTGGAAGAATGAACGATTTTTGATAGTAGCATAGAACTTGTATATTATTTTAACAGAGACAGCAATTGTGGGAATAAATTTAATCAACCATTAAAAAAGTCTCCATTTCAGACGGAGCAGGGTGCATGAACTTAGGAAACTTTACCATAAAAGCAGCGGAAGCTTTTCAACAGGCGCAACAGGTGGCTTTTAATGCCAAAAGCCCGAGTATCGAGACGGAGCATATCCTGAAGGCGTTGCTTGAACAGCAAGATTCGCCGGTTGAGTACTTATTGAAAAAAAATAATGTAACGGTCAACCTGGTGGATAATAAACTGGACGAACTCATCAGCAAATTACCCAAAACCCCCGGCGCGGCGGCCCAGCAGGTCAGCCGGGAGGCGAATAATGTAATACTGAGGGCAGGCGCTGCATTAAAACAATTTAAAGACGAATTCGTAACACCGGAGCATATCCTGTTAGCGATTGTTCAGGGGAATGATGCAACCGCGAAATTGCTGAAGAATGCGGGTCTTACAGAGAACGGGTTGGTGGCTGCCATCAGGGACCTGAGAAAAGGCGAGACCGTCACCTCCCAGACACAATCACAGGAATTCAATGCGCTGAACAGATATGCCAAGAATTTAAATGAACTCGCCCGCCAGGGCAAGCTGGATCCTGTGATCGGCAGGGATGAAGAGATCAGGAGGACATTACATATACTTTCCAGGAGAACAAAGAACAATCCCATTTTGGTGGGTGAGCCCGGTGTGGGTAAGACGGCCATTGCGGAGGGCATTGCGCATCGCATCGTAAATGGCGATGTGCCGGAGAACCTGAAATCAAAAATCGTTTATGCGCTCGATATGGGATTGCTGATCGCCGGGGCAAAATACAAAGGCGAGTTTGAAGAACGTTTGAAGGCCGTGGTAAAAGAAGTGAGCGCCAGTGACGGGGAAATTATTTTATTCATTGACGAGATACATACCCTCGTTGGTGCCGGTGCTGGCGAAGGCGCGATGGATGCGGCAAATATTTTGAAACCGGCACTGGCCAAGGGCGACCTGAGAGCCGTGGGGGCTACCACGCTGAATGAATACCAGAAGTTTTTTGAGAAAGATAAGGCACTCGAGCGCCGCTTCCAGAAAGTGATGATCGATGAGCCAAGCGTGGAGGACGCCATTTCGATCCTGCGGGGCCTGAAGGACCGTTACGAAACGCACCATCATGTGCGGATAAAAGACCAGGCCATTATTGCCGCAGTGGAATTATCAAACCGTTATATCACCGATCGCTTTTTACCCGATAAGGCAATCGACCTGATCGATGAAAGTGCCGCCAAACTGCGACTCGAAATGAACTCCATGCCCGAAGAACTGGATACCCTTGAAAGACAGATCCGGCAACTGGAGATCGAACGGGAAGCTATCAAAAGAGAGAACGACGAATCGAAATTAAAAGAGCTGAATACCGAGATTGCCAATCTCTCCGTGGAAAGAGATACCCTGAAGGCCAAGTGGAAGGAAGAAAAAGAGCTGGTTGAAAAAGTGCAGAGTGCAAAAGCGGAGATCGAGAACCTGAAACTGCAGGCAGAACGCCTGGAAAGGGAAGGAGATTACGGCAAAGTGGCTGAGATCCGCTATGGCAAAATAAAAGAGCAGGAAAAAATTATTGATCGTTTGAGCGAACAGCTTGCCGCCAGCAGCGAAAAGCGCTTATTAAAAGAAGAAGTGGACGCCGAAGACATCGCTGAAAGCGTGGCCAAAGCCACCGGCATCCCCGTCACCAAAATGCTGCAAAGCGATAAGGAAAAATTATTACACCTGGAAGAACACCTGCATGAAAGGGTAGTAGGGCAGGATGAAGCTATCAGTGCTGTGGCGGATGCTATCCGGAGAAGCAGAGCAGGATTGCAGGACCCCAAACGACCGATCGGCTCATTTATATTCCTGGGCACGACGGGAGTGGGCAAAACAGAACTGGCGAAAGCACTGGCGGAATACCTCTTTGATGAAGAGAGTATGATGACGAGGATCGATATGAGTGAATACCAGGAAAAACATACGGTGAGCCGCCTGGTGGGAGCACCCCCGGGCTATGTGGGATATGATGAAGGAGGGCAGCTCACCGAGGCGGTCAGGCGCAAACCGTATAGCGTAGTGTTACTGGATGAGATCGAAAAAGCCAACCCCGATGTGTGGAATGTATTGTTGCAGGTACTGGACGACGGACGATTGACCGACAACAATGGGCTGGTGGTGAATTTCAAGAAAACGATCATCATGATGACACGCAATATAGGTAGCCCCTTTATTATTGAAGTATTTGAAAATGTAAAGTAA
>CAYSIU010000367.1:0-3475 GCA_964431095.1 uncultured Chitinophaga sp.
CACATCCTGCTGGGATGTGGTGAGCCCCGGCATAAGCGTTTGTGTGCTGCCATCACTCCGGATACCGATCACATCCACTGTGGCGGTATCGGTGACCGCATCGGAACTCCCCCTCCACTTCATTAGTTTCCAGGTTTTGGCAGGCCCATACAGCGGCGACGTAACATAACCCAATGAATCGATGGTCTTCAGATTCTTGGTTAATGTAATAAGATCATAAATCCCCGCGGTTACAGCAGAAGCGGGACCAAAGGCAGGATTGCCTTTCTGATAAATATAAATAAAGGCACGCGGCGACGTAAACGAATCAATCTGGTTAAAGCCCACCGCTTTCAATTTATGGTATAATGAAACACCCGGACCATAACCGGGAAGCGAGGTGTCGGCTTTCCAGGCATCAATGAATCCGCTGTTTTGATTATTGTTCAATATATTCCTTACCACGACGATCATACCATTGGGAATACTATCCATAAAATCCATGATCTGTCTCCTCGGAGGAGCCGTCATGTAACTCCATTCAAAATTCCACTGGCGGCTGGGAAGGCAGGGCAGTGCGCTCCCATAGGCACCGTTAAGATTGAGTGTTGGAATAAAACTCCTGGGGTCGAACAAATTAAAAATAAGAGAGAATCCCACGCAGGCACTCCGGATAAATGCGGCGCCGTCGGGGCTTACTATAATATCTCCTTCCTGTGTAGTGGCTGATAAAAAGACGCCGGTTTTGGAGAAGATAAAGTGAGCTACCGAATCAAACTTCCAGGTACGATCCTGTCCGTCCAATACAATCCGGTTTTTTATGGATTTATTGTGCTGGAAATAATGCGACTGGTTAAATCCTCTTTCACTGTTGGCCAGGTAAATAAAGGAAGCATTGTTCCATACCGGGGAGCCTGAAACCGGCACCGGTGACACCCTCCAGTAATAAACGGTACTGTCCGTGAACGTAATCGCCGGGTTAAATTCTATCAAACCGCCTGAAGAAGTAATGGACTGCGTTCTTTTGAACGGGGAATTGAACAGCTCGGTGGTATCAAGCTCCATCGTGTACTGGCGTGAAATGGCAAATGGGTTCGCAGTAGATGCCTCGAACTTAATTGTCGGCTTATTGATGATCGCAAAATTGTAAGGGTAAACCGGTCTGATCTCGTCTTCGTAAATAAAAAAGTCCTTGGTAACACTGTTATTTGTTTCGTATAACTCATCTACCGCGTTACCTGCATCCACGGTGATAGTGACCTTATTCAATCCTTTATCCCGGGTAGCCAGAATCGGGATCGTATAAGTCAGGGAATCAATAAAGCGGATCCCGGGGATCGTATCCCTTCTGATATCGGTTGTTTGATCAGGATACGTACGTTTCAATTCAATCACGATTGGCTGGTTCACTGCCTTACCTAGATTCATGAATTTGGCCTTGACCGTAAAATGATCTTCCGCTACGGAAATAAAAGACGGATTGATCGTTACCAGCGGATCCTCAATGACATAATCCGGTTTGGAAAATGAGGCATCCATTTTAACCGCGGGGTCGCCATGCAAGGTGGCCTGCTCGCAATGGAACCGGGCATAAAAATCATTTTGAGTCGTGTAGTTAAATACCTGGGTGATGGTTTCCCTGATGATCTCTCCCATGGTTTTTCCATACTTGGAAACTGACATGGCCGTCATGCATTTGCTATTGTAAATATCCAGGTAAGGAACGATGCCCAGGGAGGTACTGGCCAGCGTGGCGATACTCCCCTTTTGATCGGCCAAAACAAACTTTTCTGAAATAGTTTCCTTGGTAGCCAGGCGGGCCAGGTTATAATTAAAAAAGTTGCCTGCATTGCATCCAAGCAGTATGAAGAAAGGGTACTTGCCCTGGTTATTATAGCTGTCGGGATTATCGAGGTTGAATTCAAGTGTTGTAGCGGAAGAGTGTCCAAAATAAGTCATCAGGCCAATACCTTCCTGGAAAAAGCTGTAAAGGCGTGCTGCGTTGGCTTGCTCTACGGGAACAGAGGAAAGCTTACTGAAGGTATTTACATTTCCTCCATAAGCAGTGTCGGATATGATTGCTTTGTACCCGTTCATGGCCTGGGTAAGTATATCCCCCAGTGTTCCGTCACCGGCACCAATGACATGGATCACGGTCTTCATCCATGCTTTGTCTGCGATCAGGGGTGACATGGTTGCCTGCTGCTGTTCATACTGTTTTACTTTGTTCAGATATACCGCAATCTCGTCGCCATTGATCACGGAAAGCCTGCCGATTGACACTTTTGGTATTTCATCATAGCCCGGGTCAGCCGCGAGCAGCATGTCGGATGCCGGGTAACCGAAAGTAGGGATAAACGAAAGTTTACTGATATCCGGGAAGTTTTCAAAATAACGATTGTGAATGTAGTTCAGTCCCTTTCCGATCAGGAAGACACATTGAATCGGAGAACTATAATTGGCCCTGGCCCAGCGGATAAAGTTCCTGACGGATAAAGGATGTTGCTTGATCCCGAATCCAAACTGGTCGACCAACTGATCGATCATGTAAATTTTTGCATTATATCCTCCGCCGGTAGCAGAACTCCGGTAACTCCGGTAATCATCTACCGGGTTGGTTCCACCCGAGCTGGTCGTCATAAAGGGGTGCGAAACGATCAGGTAATTACCCTGGTTGGCAGCCAACCCATAATTGATGAAGTTACGCTGCTGAAAATTTGTTACCGAAACGGGGTAAGCGGGGTCCTGCGTGACCAATAATAAATTCCGTGACACCGCTGAGGGGTCCAGTACCACTCTTACCATCGGCGCATTGGTAATATCTGCCACATATCTTTTTCCATTGGTAAGATCGTACAGAACGGGACTGACCGATCCATAATTGAAACCGGTTATCTGCAGGTAATTCCCGGCGGGGTTGGCCGGCAACTGAAAATAAAAATTGTTGGCGCCGCCAAAATCAAATTGACGCGCATACACTAATTCGGTCTGGGCGATTACCATCCTGTCGTTGGAAGATGGACAGTTGTTTAACACATCAATCGCGGCGCTGCCGACGCTGATATTCGAAATGTCGAGGTTGAAGCTGGATTTAATATAGTCAAAATAATCCATCGTTTGACTGCCGATCACGGTCCCGTTGACCTTTACCTGGAATTGTCGCTGGTTCAGGGCATCCCCTGCAGCATTGATCTTCAGGATTGGTGCCGGTACACCCGGGCCTGTATAAGGAACAAGGTTTGCAAAATTTTCTGACCTGGTAACGCCGTTGCCAATATCATTACAGGTAAATCCTTCCCCGTTCTCATAATTGGAAGAATAAACATATTCACCCACCACAGCCGCATAACCCAGGAAATATTTTTCCCTGTAATACTTACCCGCCGTATACATGAAATAAGGCTCAGGAGTGAGTGAAGTAGGTAATACATTGGGCGTGGGTACGAGCCGGAGGTTTCCTGCGCCGGGGTTAACAGTTAGAAAATACATCACCGTA
>CAYSIU010000368.1:0-3472 GCA_964431095.1 uncultured Chitinophaga sp.
CGTCTACACCCTTGCATCCTTGATATAAGTTTCTTGATCCAAGAGTGTAATATGGTAAGTTAATATTTATCTCTGTTGTATCCGAGATCACTGACTTCTTATCAAGTGACTTTGGCGTCATATAAGTTGGATTGTTCGAAGTAGATTTCGGAACTGATGTGCTGGGAGTATAACTCGGAACAGAGGGAGTATAGGAGGGCGAGGACGAATAATGTGAGGCGTGTGAAACATGTGATGAATGTGAGTAATGTCCAGGTGGAGGCGAATACGATATGTGTGATGCATGTGAGCTATGTGAACTGTGAGAACTATGCGAAACATGCATCGCCATGATAAAATTTTCAGGGTCATTCAATCTTAACTTTAAAACAAGCTTGGGCTTAAGTATCCTTTTTTGAAAATTCTCACAAGTCATATTCTTGTCGCCTCCATCAATATTTGGGGTATCGGGTAATGCCTTAGTTTGGTTACTAATCAAAGTGCCAAAAGATGCAGTAATTACCGCCAAGGATTTTTTTGCTAGCTGGATAAAACCGACAATTCTTTTCTTCTCCATATTAATAATATTAATCGATTTTATTGAGGTTTGTTCTTTTTCTTAAGAACTCTGGGTAACTTACCAATTGTTAGATCGTACTTTCCAAGACTCTTTTTTACTGTCGCGTAATCAAGGTAAGAAGAATTTATTGGAGCCTGATATTTTCCTAGAGTAAAACCTTCTGCCTTGATGTTTATTCATTGTCTTATCTTATTTGAAAACTTGATACCAAGAAAATTACATAGTTTGTTTAGTGAGAAATCTTTCGGTATCTCGCCAGTGACTGGATTCCCAATTGTTTGACCAACAGCAATTTCCCATGGCTTTATTATGAGCAGTTTTCATTTTAAAAATTATGAATAATTGCCCGATTTTTTACTTTTAACCGGTCTGGTTTATTGAGGGAGCTTACACCTACACCTTTTAATGAATGAATTTCAAATTGTTTTTGATATACAAATTAATGTTGCGATTTAAGATGTGATAGATTATTCTACTCATCATCATTTAAAAGTAAGTACTTTGATTCAGTAATGTTTCAACTGCTAGCAAAGCAGAAGTATAAAGAATTTAAAATCAGTATTATAAAAAACCCTACGGCCCCGTCCGGCCTGCAGAAGGCTCTGAGAAATCAGGGCTTTTTTGTTTGGTATTTCCCGATCCACACCAGTCCCAACCCGATCCCAATGATTGCGATCCCCGAAAGGGCTGCACGAAAAATCACCTGGCCATATCCTAAGTCAGCTACATAAAGAAAAGTATAAGGATAAAATCCATCAATAGCGCCGCGGACTAGAATGAAGGTAAAATACAATGCGGGGCCGATCAGCCATAAGAAAATATGTTTCCATTTCAAGGTACTCTTGGGGACAAAAAAGAACCAGTACAGAAAATAAAAGACCGGGACTACTACATGCAATAGTTCATTGTCAACTTCCTGCCGGCCTGCCGGATGAAATAATCCCCTCATCAAAATATTATACGCAAATAAGACGACCAGGATATATAGCGCGATAGCCCCCGCAATAAAAGTCCCCGAAAAAAACCGGGCGGCCCCTGATTGCGGCAGGATCACAATGATGGTAAGGGCGATCGCCACCAGCAGGTTAACCAGCGTAGTACCATGACTGAACAACCGGCCGACCGCTTCGCCGGTAGTAAAATGGTTTTCTGCAGCCCTGGTTACAACAAATTCCAATTCCCCAGCTACTGCAAACCAGGCGGCCATCGCAGTGACACCTGCCAGCAAAATCGCAATCGGTGGCTTGCTTTTTTGCATCCGGGAAAGATAAAGAATTTTGAAATTTGATAAGCAGTCTTCGACTGCACGCATTTTCCAGACTTGAAATGACAGAATTTGAAGACGAAGAAAACTCTACGTTGATGGCTTACTCTTTTTCAAAAATTTTTCTCACTATGAAAGTTGTCAATCTCTCACGCATCTAATTGGAATTCCATATGCAGCTTGGTTCCCTCCAGGATACAATGCTGCAGTATTATACATAAGTAATCGTCCAACTGTAGCAAATGGAGACGTTTCCAAATGACTCCACCAGATTGCATGAGTGCCTAAAAGGGAAAAAACTCCTTCATCGTCTCTCCAGCCTGCAGGAAGAGCTGTAAACCCAGTACTGTTAGTTGCTCCTGTGTTTGGACTTACCCAATGACTAAGTCCAGTTTCCTTCAAAGCACCTCCGGCGATCAAGCTTATTGGCCCGCCAGGTGGGTTGATAACAGCATTAGGGTCTAAGAATCTTGCTAATGAATCCCATTCCGCTAAAGTTGCTATATGCCATCCAATTGGCGCTAAACCTCTAGGGTCTCTTATAGTATAGTGATTATATAACCTGCCATATATAGCTCCATTTCCGGGATTATTATCATAATTGCACCAAGCTCCCGTGGTTAAAGCTGACCAAGCCGATCCTGATTGCACTTCTGGAATCGGATCACCATTTCTGTAAGTAGTCACATCCAAATTTTTGCTCATCCAAACTTGTTTACCAATTATTACCGCAGGGTAACAACTTTCATCTATTATTCCATTGCAGTTATCATCAATTCCATTGCAGATTTCTGCAACTCCTGGGTGAATAAAGGCATTGGTATCATTACAATCACCCTGGTTTCCATACCCACATGAATTATTTGGCACATATCCGTCGCCATCCTGATCATCCAATCTCACGTCCCCATGTGCTTCATGCATTGGCCATGCATTAACGCTAATTGTCTTAAGTTGCCAACTTCCATTTCCGTTTTGATGACAGATTAAAATGCTGCTATTATAACTCTTTGCTAAAATAGATTCATTCCTTTCATTCAGCACACTTGTTTTTGTTGATGTTCTACTCGGGTCTTCCTTAATACAGGAGATAAGAAAAAGTGCAATTAGCAGAGGCAAGAATATTTTTTTCATCTTCCTTCCGTTTTTATATAGAAACCTAGCTTCAAAGTTATGCAGATTCCCACAATATTATTCCCTGCCTGAAGGTTTACCTGCCGTGGGTAGGCTGGCTAGGATAAGAAAATAAATGGATCAAACTTTAAGATTTTCCATCATTTTGTGTTCATTCGAACTCCTTTTTTTGGTGATATTGCCAATTTATAACAAACTTTATGTCGTAAAAACCATGACAAAAAATGAAGCGGTTCTTCCGCAATCGTTTGCGTAACGCAGCAAATGATTTTTCCACTTGATCCGGGTCAAAAGCTGGATAAATTGATGTCCCGGAAGTCTCACCAATAATGAATAAGAAATACCTTTGCCGCGCACCAGAAAATCCAAAAAATGCCCGCTGAGAATAATCCGGGCATTTTTATTGCTAGCATTTTAACAGAAGAATAAGTTTAGGGAAAAATGATCCGGTCCGAACCCGCGTTAACGAACCGGAGAGGTTCATTCATTGGTTAAGCCCTGCCCCCGGCAGGATC